>CAZUZM010000017.1:0-22769 GCA_964624615.1 uncultured Anaerolineaceae bacterium | reverse complement strand
AAAACAAAACACCCAAACGGGTGTTTTTTGTACCCCAGGAGGGAATCGAACCCCCAATCCAGGCGTTAGGAGTGCCTTGCTCTATCCATTGAGCCACTGGGGCAAAAGCCTTTAGAGTATATCACTTTTAAGGCAGATATTCCCAGGGATTTACCGAAGATCCTGCCCAGCGTATTTCAAAATGCAAGTGAGGACCGGTCGAGTTACCCGTCGTGCCGGCGGCACCAATGACATCCCCCTGAAAAACATTATTGCCACAGCTCACATTGATGCGTTCAAGGTGCTCATACAGGGTCTGATACCCATTGCCATGATCGATCACGACAAAATTGCCATAACCACCATCCAACCAACCAGCATAAACCACAACGCCACTGTCCGCGGCGAAAAGTTGTGAACCCATACCTGCACCAATGTCAATACCACGATGACCAGGCCCATAATCGTTACCGGTAAGGTAATGAACCGCGGATGGCCAAATAAAGTAGCCACTACCTATCAAGCCTTGTCCAATAATGCCGCAAGCACCAGGCCCCGCAAAACCACTACGTTTGTTACCTTGATCGTCTACAACCACCGCGGCATAGGTCACTTCGGTAAGTTGACGGTTCCCACCTGGCACCATCACCATGGTTCCAGATTTTATGACTGGATTGCTGAGGTCCAATTGGTTGCCGATAAAAAGCAAAATATCCTCAGGTTTTGCACCATATTTTGACGCCACCGATTCAATAGAATCACGACTGGTCCACTTATGAAACAATCCATCGGTAGGTGGAATGGTCAACACCTGTCCTGGTTTCAGATTGTCGGATTTATCCTGCAAAACCTTGAAGTTGGCATAAAGGATGGATTCAACACTGAGGTCAAAACGGTTCGCAATGCCCCAAACAGAATCACCGCTAACCACTGTATACTCGATTGCTTCGGTACGAAATTCGGTATCCAGTTTGGTAACGGTCAGAGGCTTTCTAAAAAAACCGGCTTCAACAGGAATGACATTATAAGGTGGCAAAGCAGCTGAAACTTCTTCTTTGACTTCGATTTTTTCAAATCGTTCAGCTTTCTGATACTTTTCCATCGACTTGGCAATCGTGCGTTGCCAAAAGCCAAATAGAACAATCGCACCACAAAGAACGATGGCAACAAGCCAGGCAACAAATCCCAGTAAATGAGGATCAACCGGCTCTTTGGCAGGCTTTACTACTTCATTTTCAATATCAGTCATGCGAATATTATACTAAATTACAGATCAGTTAAAGTTTCCAGGAATTCAGCGTTTGTTTTGGTCTTATCCATCTTCTGTAAAATCGCTTCAGTTGCGACAGCCGTATCCATTCCGGCACCTTGAGGCGGGTTCGAGACCATCTGCAGATACATTCGGCGCATCAGCCAAACACGCTGTAAAGTTTCAGGATCCAAAAGCAACTCTTCACGTCGTGTAGACGATTTTTCGATATCAATGGCTGGGAAAATGCGTCGTTCCTGCAAACGTCTGGAAAGATGCATTTCCATGTTTCCAGTACCTTTGAACTCTTCATAAACCACATCATCCAAGCGAGAACCGGTATCCACCATCGCGGTTGCAATAATCGTCAAACTTCCACCATCTTCAAGGTTACGTGCTGCACCATAGAAGCGTTTCGGCGGATACAAGGCTGAAGGATCCATACCACCCGAAAGCGTTCTACCCGATGGGTTAACCACCATGTTGTAAGCGCGCGCTAAGCGGGTAAGTGAGTCCATCAAAATAACCACATCATGGCCAATTTCGACAAGACGTTTGGCACGATCCAGTGAAACTTCTGCCATGCGCACATGAGAAGAAGTTGGTTCGTCAAAGGTACTGGCAATAACTTCGGCTTCAACTGAGCGATCCATATCCGTCACTTCTTCAGGACGTTCACCAATGAGTGACATGATTTGTCGGACTTCAGGATGATTGCTGGCAATAGCATTAGCAATTTCTTTCAAGATACTTGTCTTTCCAGCTTTAGGTGGTGATACGATCATCGCGCGTTGTCCCCCACCAATCGGTGCGACCAGATTGATCATACGCGTCGCCAGACTGGCAGACGAGTATTCAAGATTAAGCAGCTTATTAGGGAAAATTGGGGTAAGGTTTTCAAACCGAGCCCGCACGCGTGCCTCATCCGGTGTCAAGCCATTAATCGACTCAACCTTTAATAAGCCATGATGGCGTTCTGACTCACGAGGCGGTCTTACTTTTCCAATAACCAAATCGCCTGCGCGTAGGTCATAACGGCGCAACTGTGCCTGAGAAACATAAACATCATCTGCGCCAATACGATAATTTGAACGCAAAAAGCCTATGCCCTCATTCATGATTTCCAAAACACCACCGCGTATGTCCAGGCCTTCTTCTTCGCCTAGTCGTTTCGCAATTTGGAAAATGAGACCTTCACGCTTAAGCCGATGACTATCGGCTACATTTAGGTCCGCGGCAACCTTCCGTAATTTTTTAACCGGCATTTTTTCAAGTTCAAAAACATCCATAATTTTTACCTTTCAGAAAGCATCCCCGGCACATGGGTTTTCCAAGTGCCAACACAAATCTATTCGAAGGTGATAAAGAGTAATTCCATTTGTTAAGAGGGGATCAGCCCAATGGCTAGATTTTTATAATTTAAAAGAGATTGCGTATTGAATGTATTAAGATTATAACATTGTCTACAGTCTGTGCAAGCGTTTTTACATTTTACAATTTGGACGCCTGTCTATATCCATTTTAACGGCTAATTAATAAATTCACAAGCCTTTTATACAACTTATCGCTGCTTTTCTTGCTAAAAGCAATCAGATTATAATAGGACTATGCGTAGCAGAAGATCAATCATAAGTTGGGCAGCCATGGGCATGATTATCATGGCCGCTTTTTTGGCAATTCTGCAACTTACCCGCTACTCCAAAGTGCGGGCGAATTTCCCCACCGGATTAAAAATTGCCGGTATCCCTGTTGGTGGTCTAAATTACGAATTAGCATCAGACCGTTTGGTAAAGGTTTACATGTCCCCAATTGAACTTGAATATGGCGAACACCGTATTCAAGTGCGCCCTGCAACTTTGGGCTATGAACTCAAGGTTCAAAACATGCTCGCCGCTGCGGACCAACAACGCACCGGTGAATCCTTTTGGACAGGGTATTGGAAGTATCTGTGGAACAAACCAGTATCTTCAAAAGACATCCCATTGCAATCCACCGCGGACAAAAACCGTCTTAAAGCGTACCTTGAAACAGAAATTGCTACCCGATACAACGAAGCCGCTGAACCGGCCATGCCTGCGCCTGGTGAAGGCTATTTTTACCCCGGCAAACAAGGCACTGCGATAAACTATGCCACATCAATCGATAAAATTATTGAGACCTTAAACGCCCCCGCACCACGAAATGTTAAACTGGATATTGTCGAGAGCGCTGCGGTAAAACCAGGCTTTGACCTCTTGGATTACATGTTGCATGACATTATTAAAGAGTCCAAGTTTGATGGATGGGTTGAGTTTTACATGAAGGACCTCAAATCTGGGACCGTTTTACACTTCAATTACACCAAAGTGGGTGATAAAGAATTGCCACTCAACATCGCCTATTCCTCCTGGAGCACCATTAAGATTCCAGCATTGGTGACCGCTTTCCGCTACCTCGAAGAACCCTATGATCCAGAGGTTTTAAAGCAAATCGAAGAAATGGTCGAACAAAGCGACAACGAATCGACTGACTTTGTCGGCAGAAAAGTTATCGACAACAATCTTGGTCCCCTGCGTGTCACTGAAGACATGCAAACACTCGGGCTCAAGAACACTTTTTGGGCAGGCTATTTTAAACTTGGCTCACCGCTATTGCAAAACTTCTCTACGCCAGCCAACCAAGACAAAACCTACGACACCGACCCTGACCGTTATGCCCAAACCACACCTCTGGATCTTGGACTGCTCCTTGAAGAAATCTACTATTGTGCCGAGAACTACGGTGGTGCTATTCCGTTGGCTTTTAATGGCGAAATAACCCAGCATGAATGTCAACTGATGGTGGAATATCTGACTAAAAATAAAATTGCCGTCTTTTTGCAGGCTGGCGTTCCACCAAACACTCTTGTAGCCCACAAACACGGCTGGGCAGTAGAGTATAAGGACGGGTTCATGCACACGATGGGCGATGCCGGCATCATTTATACGCCTGCTGGTGATTATATTATTTCAATCTTTTTGTACCATCCCGTGCAAGCCATTTTTGATTTTGCTAACCCAATGGTATCTGGCTTATCCGCTGCGGTTTACAACTATTTTAATCTTGAATAAGCACATAATTAGAGTATAATAGCGGAACTTGCCCGCGTAGCTCAATGGATAGAGTACCTGACTTCGAATCAGATGGTTGGGGGTTCGAGTCCCTCCGCGGGTATTTTTTATTAAAGTCAGAATCGGTCCTTTTGGACCACCTATTCTTCAGCCCCAGGCAAGGTCCGAAAAACACTATCCCAAAACCAAGTCGTCACGCCATAACGCGCGTCATGGTTTTTGAAATGGTGCGCCATATGATGACGGCGAAGCGCTTGGGCGTACTTTCCCTTCAAACTGAAATGGTGCAAAACATAATGGGTCATGTCATACATCACATAGCCCATTAAAAAACCGGCGAAAATGCCATCCACCAAAAAGTGCCCACCAAAGACCCGCCCAATCAACAGCCAGAACAAGCCGTAAAAAAGAGCCGCTAAAGGGACGCTCATTACCGGCGGCATCACCAAACGGGTTTTTACCCGGGGCTCATCATGATGAACGCCATGCATTAAAAACAGAAATCGATCCATCCGCGGGGAAGATTTCTTCGGCTTAAAATGGAACAAAAACCGATGAAGCCCATACTCCACCAAAGGCCAAATCAAAAGACCCAGGGTGAACGCAATCAGGACCCACCACCAACCGCGTTCCACATTTTGTCTCACACCAAGCCATAAAAACAAAGCTATGACCGGCAAAAAGATAACCAACACTGTTACAGGGTTAATATGGGTAAAAAATTCAAGAAAATCCGATTCGAAGAGGCGCACACCTCTCGACTCTTGTCCTTTTGCTCTTTTCTCGCTCATATTTGCTCCTTGAATAAGAGATCATGAAACCTTAAGGAAACATCATAATTGTAACCTTAAAAGTCATTCCGGAACGGTTTGGCATGGAAAGTGCATAATTCCTTATGCAGGCGTTCATGCAAGCCCCAAAGATAATTGGGTTGCACGGAGTGCTATAATTTATTTAAATTGATCAGGAGTTCTCATGGCAAAACGCCCCGCCACTAAAACAAAAGCTAAATCGAGTAGCCGAGCCAAAGCCGGTTCTAAAAAAAGCAGCTCTTCTAAAAAACAACTGCCAAGCTTCAACTTTGATTTTTCAAAGGAAAAGCTCATCGAAATCGGCGGCATCATTTTTCTTGTCGTTGGCTTTATCAGCTTGGTATTAACTTTCTTTGCGAAACATGGCACGTTTTTCGCCAAATGGCCCGATTATCTTTTGAAGCAAACTGGCATTTTTTCTTATGTTCTACCCATAATCCTGGTCCTGGTCGGCTTTTGGTTTTTGCTTTCTCGCTACCCACAATTCCCAGAAGTCACGATTCCCCGCATCTTTGGTGCAACAGCTTTAATATTCAACATGGTAACCTGGTTCCAGCTTTTCCATGCGCCAAACCCAGTCAACGCAATTGCATTAAAAGGTGGTGGCGTCATTGGCAAGGGCATTTATGGCTGGTTTCATGGTGGCTTAGGCACACCAGGAACAGTCATCATGCTCATTGCCTGGCTTCTCATCTCGCTCATGTTCCTCGTCAATCTTTCCTTACCCGCACTGCTTGCCTGGATGATTAGTAGCATCAAAAATGCCCGAGTGAGGTTCAGTGAATTTGCAAGTAATATTGCTCAAATCATTAGACAAAGAAAAGCTGAACGTGAGCAATTTAAGGAACAACCTGAGCAAGAAGCTTTACAATCCAATTTGCCTCTGGATGATATCAGAAACGAAGTACCGCAAGCCACAAAAACCAGAACTACCCCTCCTCAAACACCGCCTCATCCTGTGACGCCACATCATGAAAGCGTTTCTGATGGGCAAAGAGTTTGGGTGCTTCCCGAACCGGAAAATATCCTTAACGCGACCAAACTAAATCTTTCTTCTGATGAAAGCGATGAAGAACGTGCGCGCATCATCGAAGATACACTGCGCGCTTTCAATGCCCCCGGCACCGTGGTAGAAATCCGTCGCGGTCCAGTCATCACCCTTTTTGGCGTAGAACCTGACTACATTGAAACACGCGCCGGCAGGAATAAGGTGCGGGTTAGTAAAATCACAGCTTTGTCAAACGACTTGGCAATGGCGTTAAAAGCCTCACGCATCCGTATCCAGGCGCCAGTTCCTGGCAAAGGATATATCGGTGTTGAGGTCCCCAACCGCAACACTTCCCTGGTCTCGATGTTAGAGATATTCCAAAGCACAGCCTTCCAATCGGATACATCGGCTTTACGCTTCGTACTGGGCAAGGATGTCACTGGCTCGCCCTTTACCTCCGACCTTTCTAAAATGCCCCACCTGCTCATCGCCGGCACAACTGGTTCGGGTAAATCAGTATGTGTTAATGCGATATTAGCGGGTTACCTGCTCACCCTCACACCAGATCAACTGCGTTTGATGTTGGTGGACCCTAAGCGTGTTGAACTTACCGGTTATAACGGCATCCCCCATCTTTTAGCACCGGTAATTACCGAGGTTGATAAGGTCGTTACCGCGCTCCAACGCATGATGCAGGAAATGGACTTGCGTTACAAGGTCTTTGCAGCCAATGGGGTTCGCAATATTGAAGAATTTAACAACAAAGCCCTTTCTGAAGGCAAAAAGCCCCTTCATTACATTATCGTCGTGATTGACGAATTAGCAGACATGATGATGCTGGCACCCGAAGAAACAGAACGGACGCTCATTCGCCTCGCCCAACTCGCTCGCGCCACTGGAATCCATCTGATTGTGGCAACCCAACGCCCTTCTGTAAACGTTGTCACAGGCCTCATCAAGAGCAACTTCCCAGCGCGAATTGCCTTTTCTGTGGCATCTCAAACCGACAGCCGCGTCATCCTCGATCAGCAAGGCGCTGAAAAGCTGTTAGGCAGAGGCGATATGCTCTTCCAACCTCCCGACGCGCCAGAACCCTATCGATTGCAAGGCACCTTTGTTTCTGATGAAGAAATTAATAGATTGACCGACTTTTGGCGTGAGCAATGTATCCAGCCTGGTGCTCCAGACCGCCCGGATGTGATGACTGCCGGCTCCAGCCCACATATTCCTTTAATGGACAATGAGTCATGGAAAATTGAAACACCTGATCCAGATGCTGATCCAATTGAAGCGGAAGTCATAACCCTCATTCGCAAAGAAGGCCGCGCTTCCATTTCAATGCTGCAACGCAAATTCCGCATCGGCTACACACGCTCTGCCCGCATCATTGAAAAACTTGAAGCAGATGGCATTATCGGTCCACCCAGTGCCAGTGGCACACGAAATGTGCTCGACTTTGGAGAATTTCCGCCTGTCAACGAAGACTAACATTTTTGGGCTCATAAATTTTTAGTCCATGTGTATAATTGGACGCGTGAAAACTTATTCTGAATTCGCCAAAGACGCAAAAGAGGAAAGCGACAAGATCTCTTCAAAACAATCTGTTTTGGCTCTAATTGAAAAAGTCTGGTCTGTGCGTTTTGTTCGCTTTTTAGCTATTGGAGTCCTAAACACTTTATTTGGCTATACCCTCTATGCTTTTTTAGTCTTTATTGGCATCCCTTACACCCTCTCTAGAGTCATTGCGATTATTATTGGCGTCATTTTCAACTTTTTCACTACTGGCCGAGTCGTTTTCAAAAACAAAGACAATGGTTTGATTATCCGCTTCATTCTGGTCTATGCTTTTACCATGACCCTGGATGTGCTGGTCTTGCGACGCTTGGTCGCAGGACTCAACATCAATGAATACCTTGCCGGTGCTTTGGTCACACTACCTATTGCACTGCTTTCCTTTTTACTCAATTCTATTTTTACCTTTAAAACCATCAAACTATTCAATCAACAGACCAAGGACGCCTAATGACCCAACCCGCCAAAATCACAAACAAAGTCAGCAGTATCAGCGCTGTTTTTCCCGCTTATAACGATGCCGGCACCATCCCCAGCATGGTGCTCACCGCACTCATGGCCCTCCGCCAGGTAACCGACGATTATGAAGTTGTGGTCACCAATGATGGCAGTAAAGATGCGACGGGAGCTGTTTTACAGGAGTTGGCTGTACGTTTCCCCGAACTAAAAGTCATTACGCACGAGACCAATAAAGGATACGGTTGTGCTTTGCGTAGCGGGTTTGCTGCCGCAAGCAAGGATTGGGTTTTTTATACCGACGGAGATGCCCAATACAACCCGCTTGAGATGCCCAACCTCGTCGAAGCATTACACGAAGGAATTGACATCGTGAATGGCTATAAAATAAGTCGAAACGATTCATGGTATCGCATCCTGATTGGACGCATATACCATCACATCGTCAAAATTGCTTTTGGATTCAAACTGCGTGACGTAGACTGCGACTTCCGACTGATTCGCCGCAACATTTTTGACGCTATTCCGCTTGAAAGCCACACCGGCACGATCTGCCTTGAGATGGTTAAGAAGTTCCAAGACGCAGGCTACACTTTTGCTGAAGTGCCAGTCAATCATTACCACCGTTCCTACGGCAAATCTCAGTTCTTCAAGCCTAAACATCTGTGGACAACTTTCAAACATCTTTACCAACTTTGGATGAAACTGGTTATCCGGAAAGAACATCTTCAAGAAAAATAAAGCTAAGATACAATTAGCGCATGAATCTCGATGCTTTCAAAGACAAAAACGTGCTCATTACCGGAGGTTTGGGGTTTATTGGCTCAAATCTCGCTATTCGCTTGATTGATTCCGGCGCTAAGGTAACCCTGATTGACAGCTTAATCCCCACCTACGGCGGAAACCTTTTTAATATTGAGCCCGTCAAATACCGCGCGCGCATCAATATTTCGGATGTCCGTGACCCCCACGCCATGAAATACCTGGTGGCGGGACATGATTACCTCTTCAATCTCGCTGGTCAAACATCCCACATGGACTCCATGGCAGCCCCAGAAAATGACCTCAACATCAATGTCCTCGCACAATTGCACATTTTAGAAGCATGCCGACACCACAATCCAGAGGTTCGTTTGGTATTTGCCAGCACCCGCCAAATTTATGGCCGCCCGCTTTACATCCCAGTGGATGAAACCCACCCGCTTAACCCGGTGGACGTCAATGGCATCAACAAACTTGCCGGAGAACAGTATCACCGCCTCTATTACGATGTTTATGGCATCCGCTCAACCATCTTACGCCTGACCAACACCTACGGTCCTCGCATGCGCATCAAAGATGCCCGCCAAACCTTCTTAGGCATCTGGATAAAACGTCTTCTGCAAGGCGATGCCATGCAAATTTATGGTGACGGCACGCAAGTGCGCGACTATAACTATGTTGAAGACGTAGTGGATGCCATGTTGTTGACTGCGCTCTCCGAAAATTCCTATGGACAGGTTTACAATCTGGGGTCAGAACAAGATCTTTCACTCACCGAAACAGCAGAAATCATGAGCGAACTCCATCCCGATGGTAGCTTTGAGTACATTCCGTTCCCTGCTTCACGTAAATCAATAGACATTGGAGATTACCAAGGGAGTTTTGAAAAAATCAGGCGAGATTTAGGCTGGCAACCACGCACTACCTTCCAAGAAGGCATGCGCCAAACAATTGCCTATTACAAAGAATTCATAGACCACTATCTCTAGACCGAGGCAGACATTATGAGCCCATCTTTCATTCCGGTAGCCGACCCACACGCCAATTATTTAAGTCACAAAGAAGCTATAGATGCAGCTGTTTTAAAGGTGATGAACAGTGGTTGGTATATCCTCGGATCTGCCACCAAAGCGTTTGAAAGCTATTTTGCACAATTCATCGGTACAAACCACTGCATAGGGGTTAATTCGGGGACAGATGCCATCGTTTTGGCTCTCCGCGCGTTAAATATTGGACCTGGCGATGAAGTCATCACCGTTTCTCACACCGCTGTTGCAACGGTAGCTGCTATCGAGCTGGTTGGCGCTACCCCGGTTTTTTGTGACATAGACCCAGAAACACGGTGTATTGATGCGAATAGGGTTGAGGACCTCATCACCAACAAAACCAAAGCCATCATCGCTGTGCATCTTTATGGACATCCCGCGGATATCCCAGCGCTGCAGCCAATCGTCCAAAAACATCATCTTTATCTCATCGAAGATTGCGCCCAAGCCCACGCAGCCGCTATTGACGGAAAAATAGTTGGCAGCTTAGGCGATATCGCTTGTTTTAGCTTCTACCCAACCAAAAACCTAGGAGCAATCGGCGATGGCGGTGCTGTTGTGACGAAATCAGATGACCTTGCCGATAAACTGCGCTGGCTACGCGAGTACGGCTGGAAAGAACGTTACATAAGCCATTTCCAAGGCATGAATACACGCCTCGATGAAATCCAAGCAGCCATTCTAAATGCCAAGCTACCCTATCTTGAAGCAGAAACACAAAAGCGTATTGCTATCGCTCAAAAATACAATCAAGCCCTGGCTGAACTGGACATCGTCACGCCCATCACCAAACCCGGCTTCAAACATGTCTACCACCTTTATGTCATCGAAACCGACCAACGTGACGCCTTACAAGCCTACCTCAAAACACTCGGTATCGGGAGTGCAATCCACTATCCGCAGGCCGTGCACCAACAACCGGCTTACCAAAACCGCATTCGTGGTAACAATCACTTGCCAGTCACTGAAGCTTTAATGACTCGCATCCTCAGTTTACCCATGTACCCGGAATTAAGTGAGGACAGTCAAACCCGCATTATTGAAGCAATTCAAACTTTTTTACCAAAGTACTGCTAAAAACAAGTAAAATAATCAAAACTGCTCACACCTAAAGCCATTTTAGGTAGGAATTTTACATTTCTGTCAAACAAAATCGCTTTTCACTTGCGATAATTCTATGATGCATCTATAATAAATCCAAATTAATCAATTGGAGCTATATTTCTAATGTCAGACAACGCCGTAAATGTGCAAGGGTCTCAAACAGAAGATCCTGAAGAACAACCAACCAACCAACCTATCGAACCTCAAACTGAAGCCAGCCAAAAGCCAGCCGAAGAACAAGCCGTGCTTTCCATGGAAGATCTCATGGATCAATTGGACGACGATGCCTTTAACATCGACCTCCCCAAAGCCGGAGAAATCCGCGATGGTATCATCGCCAGCATTTCTGAGGGTCAAATCCTGGTGAGTGTTGGAGCCAAATCAGAAGGTCTTATTTCTGGTAAGGAATACGAAGCCATTCCTGAAAGTTTCCTTTCAACCATGGAAGTTGGCAAAGCCATTCCTGTCTATGTCATCACCCCTGAAGATTCCAGTGGAAACCTCATTCTTTCCTTTATCCGTGCAGTTGAAGAACAAAGCTGGGTAGACGCGGAAGAACTGATGAAATCTGGTGAACCCTTCAATTCAACAATCGTGAGCTACAACAAGGGCGGCCTCTTGGTCCCATTGGCAACTATTCGCGGTTTTATTCCTGCATCCCAACTCAGCTTTAGCCGACGCTTGGGCATGTCCGGTGAGACACCAGAATCAAAATATAAGGAAATGATTGGCGAACCCATCACTGTATGTGTCATCGAAGTCGAACGCGATCGCCATCGCCTCATCCTCAGCGAACGCGCTGCCAGCAGCGAAACCCGTGATCAAATCCGCGACATGATTCTCGAAGACCTCAACGAAGGCGACGTGAAAAAAGGTCGTGTTACCAGCATCGCCGACTTTGGTGCTTTTATCAATATCGGTGGCGCAGATGGTTTAGTCCACCTTTCCGAAATTACTTACGAACATATCACCCACCCCAGCGAGAAACTCGAAGTGGGCAAAGAGGTTCAGGTTAAGGTCATCAGTGTCGACCGTGAACGCCGCCGCATCGGCCTTTCTATGCGTGCCTTAGAAGCCGATCCTTGGTTGGACCAAGTCAAAGCCTTGACTGTTGGACAATTGGTGGAAGCCGAAATCACTCGCCTGACCAGCTTTGGCGCTTTTGCTAAACTTATGGTGCCTGGTGATCTCGAAGGCCTCATCCACATCTCCGAAATCTCTGACCGCCGCGTGGATCATCCCAAGGCTGTGGTGAAATCTGGCGACCAGGTGACCCTGCGTATCCTCAAAATCGATGAAGAAGATCATCGCATCGGCTTGAGCCTGCGCCGTGTTGACTCTGCTGCCTATGCCGACTTGGACTGGAAAGCCCTCGCTGCTGATTTCGACCTGACCAACGACGGTGAAGGCGAAAGCATGGCCACCATTATTGGTGAAGAACCCGTTGCCGAAGCTGAAGAACTCGCAGAAGCAGTTGAAGAAAAAGTTGCCGAAGCTGAAGAGACCAAAGAAGTTGTTGAAGAAGTTGTCGAAGAAGTCAAAGAAGAAACTGAAGACAAACCTGAAGCCTAGTTCCAAAAGAGAAAAAAATCACAAAAGCGCCGGTTTCGAAGCCGGCGCTTTTTCTTGGGTATAATTAAGACATGAAAATAATTCTAGATGCTCACCAAGACCTTGCTTACAACATGGCCGCTCTTGGCCGTGATTATCGCCGTTCCGCCTTCCAAACCCGTCAACTCGAACAGGGAAAACCTTTCATGGCATGGACAGATGATTGCCTCTTGGGCTGGCCAGAATACATGCAAGCCCGGGTTGCTCTCGTCTTTTCGACGCTATTCGCCGCACCTGCCCGAAGTGTTCCCGCTGATAAACGCGATTCACAGATTTATGACACTGTCGAACAAGCCCACACCATCTACAAAAACCAGTTATTGAGCTATCACAGACTCTCTGAGGAAAGCCCTGACCAATTTCGCCTGATCCTCACCCAAGCTGATTTACACAACCATCTCGAGGAATGGCAAGCCATATCTGAAACCGAAACACCCGAACTGCCTGTTGGGCTCATCCCATTAATGGAAGGTGCTGAAGGCATCCTAAGTCTTGACGAGCTCCCTATGTGGTGGGAATTGGGCATTCGAACCATCGGTTTAGCCTGGCGAAGCAACCGCTACACGGGTGGAAGTGGCGAACCCGGACCTTTGACCAAAGATGGTGAAGCGCTTTTAGACGCCATGGCAGATCAAGGCTTCGTGCTGGATATCTCTCACATGGATCCCCCAGCAGCCTTATCTGCAATTGATATGTATGACGGCAAAATCATCGCCAGCCATGCCAACCTGGCTTGGTTGGTTGAAGGCTATGAAGGCAACCGCTTGCTCACCAGAGAACTGTTGAACGCCTTATTGGAACGCGATGCGATTATTGGTGTGGTGCCCTGTAATTACTTCCTGAATCGTAACTTGCCAGAAACCGGCGGTAAAGCCTTGGTGAGCCTGCGCCTAGCAGCAGAACAAATGGATGCCATCTGCCAAATCGCTGGGGATAGCAAACATGTTGGCTTCGGAACTGATTTTGACGGCGGCATCGGTTTACAATCTGTTCCAGCAGAAATAGATTCCATCGCTGACCTTCCCAAATTAGATGATTTTCTCAAAGAAATGGGCTATGTTGAAAGCCAGCTTGAAGACATCCGCTATCGCAATTTTTTGATTATGATACAATCGGTGCTACCATCTTAGGAAACAGTATGCAAAAAGAAGTTCGCAACGTCCTTTTTGACCCAGATAACAAACCAGAACCCAAGGAAAACGGTTTTCCATTCTTTCGCGTACGTCTTAGCTTGACATTTGTCTTCCTTGGCTTCCTGATGTTCTTCTTTGGTTTACGACCGGATCTCTTTGGTCTTGACCGTGGTCGCTCAATTGGTCTAGTACAGATTTTCACCATCCTTTTTGGCCTTGGCGTAATGACCTGGAGTGGCACAAGCATTTTGCGCAAACTTTGGAACGGGAATAAAAAAACCATTGTTGGTGATTTTGGCACAAGAGTCGTCGCCACTGGTTTTGTCATTTGTTCCTTCGCCGCACTGGCAGACGCCTTTGGCTTGGGTACCAACCCAGTTTCAAACGTTCTCCTCGGCACCCTTCAAAGCTATGGACTCATGGTTGGCATCGCTGTTGTTTGTATTGGTTTGTTGATGCTCATCAAACCCAAATCAAAAAAACTGAAGAAAAAAAGATAAGTAAATCATCGAAAAGACTTATTAGAAGCCCTGAGAAAAGGGCTTTTTTATTCCCAGCTGATATAATTCCCAAACCATAAAAACGGAAATAAGCTTATGACTAAAAAAATAACCCAAACCCAGCTCGCTAATGGGCTGAAAATATTCCTTAAAGAAATACACAATGCGCCGGTGGTCAGTGTTTGGACTTGGTATGATATCGGTTCGCGAAACGAAGTGCCCACCAAAACAGGCTTGAGCCATTGGGTGGAACACATGCAATTCAAAGGCACCCAAAGGATGACAGGCCAAGAGATGGACCACGCCATTGCCCGGGTTGGTGGCTATTGGAATGCTTTTACCAGCTCAGATTGGACCACCTATCTGGAAACCTTGCCAGCCAATCAAATGGACCTTGCGCTCAAAATCGAGGCCGATCGCATGCAGAACAGCCTCTTTACACCTGAAGATGTCGAGATGGAACGCACGGTCATCCTTTCGGAACGCGAAGGCGCTGAAAACGATCCGCTTTTTTTGTTAGGTGAAGCAACTGAAGCGCTCGCTTTTGAAACCCACCCCTATCGTAATGAAGTCTTGGGTTTTCAAGCCGACATCGAAACCATCACTCGCGACGACCTTTACGGACACTACAAAGCTTATTACCAGCCCACAAACGCCCGCTTGTGTATTGCTGGGGATTTCGATTCCTCAGAAGTAATGAAAAAGATTGAAGCCCATTTTGGCAAAATCACCTCTACCGCTGTTAATAAAGTCATCCCTGAACCAGAAGGACCCATTAAAAAATGCCACCAGATTGCAATGGAAGGTCCGGGCGACGCCCATTTTGCCGAAATCGTTTACCGCTGTCCAGCCGGCAACACCAATGATTTTTTTGCCTTTACCATTCTGGATAGTCTTCTGGCTGGTCCCAGCTCCCTGAACATGTTCGGTAGCGGAGGCATCAGCAACCGCACCAGCCGCCTTTATAAAGCATTGGTCGAAACCGAGATTGTGGCAGGCGTTTTTGCCGGTATCAACGCCACGATTGATCCCGGTAGTTACGCCTTTACCTTTATTGCCCGTCCAGACCGTGATTCCGATGTGGTACTAAAAGCCTTTGATACCCAAATCGAATCTGTCCAAAATGGTGATATTTCATCGATCGAGGTCGAGCGCGCAGTCAAGCAAGCCAAAGCCCTGTTCGTATATGGCTCAGACAACATTACCAACCAGGCTTTTTGGTTGGGTTATGCACCAAGTTTTGCGGATTACCAATGGTTTACCGAATACATCGAGCGCTTGCAAGCTGTCAAAACTGAAGACGTGGTGCGTGTCGCGCAAAAATATTTTGCACCAGACCAACGCGTCATTGGCTTCTACAACCCGGTCAAGAAAGGCTAAACCATGTCAAAAAACACACAAAGCGTCCCCAACGCCACCACCATCCTAAAAATATCCGTCGGCGAAAACGCGCATCTCCTTGCGTGGCAAAACAGCACCAGCCCAGCAGTTGTCGTCCAGGGTTTATTTCCGCCCGGCACGATTGCTGACACACCGGGCCAATATGGACTTGCCAACCTGACCGCCGCAATGCTGATGACCGGCACCAAAAATCATAACTTCCAAGCCCTACACGACAAGATTGAGAGCCTCGGCGCATCTATTAATGTTTCGGCAGGTAAGTTGATGAACGGGTTTACTCTGCAATGCCTCACCGAGGATTTACCAACAATCATGGCTTTACTGACTGAAATCATTAGTCTGCCTGCCTTTCCTGAAAAGCACTTTGATCGCATAAAAACGCAAATTCTTACCAGTATCGCCATCCGAGAGCAAGATACCGGTGACATGGCAAACCAGTCTTTCAACCGCGCTCTGTATGGCAAACACCCATTTGCTCATCCGTCAGTCGGCTACGCGCAGGATATCGCTCATTTCACACTGGAAGATGTGCGTGCATTCCATCATGATTATTATTCTCCCAACGGTATGATGATTGCCGCAGTCGGTGGTCTCGAACCTGAGACCATCGCCCAGACGATCCAGAATAGTTTGGGTCAATGGCAAAGCACCGCCACTAAAACCCAAATTGACCTGCCCGTTTTTGATGCGCCAGAAGAAGCGCTGCGTGACCACATCGCCATGGAAGAAAAAAGCCAAACAGACCTCATTATTGGAGTCCTTGGCCCCAAAACCATGGGTGAAGACTTTCATGCCTGCTCATTGGGGAACAACATCCTCGGGCAATTTGGCATGATGGGTCGCATCGGCGAATCCGTGCGCGAAAAAGCGGGACTGGCTTATTACGTCCAAAGCAGTTTAGGCGCAGGGCTAGGACCTACCCCATGGCAGGTCGTTGCTGGTGTCAATCCAGACAATCTTGATAAAGCAATTGGACTCATCAAAGAAGAATTGCATCGCTTCATCAACGAACCTGTACGCCAAGATGAACTTGACGACAGTCGAGCGCAAGTCATCGGACAACTACCTCTGGCGCTCGAAACCAACCGTGGCGTGGCGCAGGCATTACTCAGCATGGAACGTTACCAATTAGGATTGGACCACCTTCAAACCTTGCCCGAAAAACTGGCGGCGGTGACCGCAAAAGACATTCTGGATGCAGCGCAAAAATACTGGCATCTTGACAAACTGGTCATCACTTCAGCAGGAAGAGCTTTGACATGATAAAGTGTGGTGTTGATATCGTGCGGGTCAATCGTTTGGCAGAAGTGAACCCCAAAATCCGCGAACGCTTCATCCGACGCGTCTTTACAGACCGTGAGCAGTCGCAAATGCATGGCAGTATCGAGGGATTGAGCGGCCTGTTTGCCGTTAAAGAAGCCGTTTCAAAAGCGCTTGGCACCGGAATCGGCAAAGTTGCCTGGCGAGATATTGAAGTGGTTCATCTTCCCACGGGGGAACCAACTCTCCACCTGCACGGCATGGCTGCCCAGGTTGCGGAGGCAAAAGGTTTAGAAGAATGGGCGATTTCCATCAGTCATGATGGTGGCATGGCCATTGCGATGGTGGTCGCCAGCGACCGCTAAAATCTTCTGAAATCAAAGGCTAAAACGGTATCGAAAGTAATGGCACCAGCATTTCGTCGCAATGCAAACCACCGTGTCTGCCCTGCATGCGATTAGGCTTTTTAGGCCACCATAGGTACACTTCAGGTTTCAAGGGTATCACCACATAATCGCCGATGCGATCGCGTAAATCGGGGTTATCGATGCCTTTGCCGAATAAACCCATCGCGAGTGCTTTTTCTCGCCGAATCAGCTTGAATTGACCCGGCCAGGTCTTGTCAAAATAGGCTTTTACCGCAGCGTCCTGCCACTGTTTGAGATACAAGAAGGCTAGCCGTCCTTCACAAGCTGGCATCATTTGCAGCATATCCACCAGCTCGGGATGGTTGGCTAAGTTGTACTGCTCATCAATGGGGGTGGTCACCGAGCCGTGGTCCGCGGTCAAAACAAACAGCGTATCCTTTCGGGCTTTTTCATCCAACCCAGCAAAGAAAAGCCGCTCAAGACTGCCAACGAAATCCGAGAATGATTCAGTCACTGCCTCACCATAGGTGCCATTACGGTGCATCAAAGTGTCGACAATGCTCCAATAGGCATAAGCATAGAGATTGTTACGTCGGGGCTGATTGAGCAAGCGCCGCATCTGAATCAACATATCCTGCTCACTGACATAGCCATGTGCCTGGGTATCGGCCAAGTGCATCTGCGATAAGCCAGAATTAAGGATATGCCCTGGCAACCAGGCGTGTGTTTCGATACCTGCGTTTTGGAACAGCGTGCCTACCGTGGGTAAGCCCAAAAAATCAGTTGGCACGAAACCAGCCCGCGCCAGGCTTCCCATATCTCCCTCAAAAGTCGTGGGGCAATGGTGAATGGTGTTGATAATCATGCTCAGGGACTTGACCCACATTTCATAACCAATAATGCCATGGGCGTTAGGGTCAGCCGCTGTCCACAGCGTGGTCAAAGCCGAAGCCGTCGTGCTGGGTGAGATGCTGGTAATGGGCATCAAAACGCCCTCTTCAAGACCCTTGCGCAAAAACTCGACCTTTCCCATGTCGATAATGTCTTTCAACTGACGATAACCTAAGGCATCTACCAAAAGCACAACCACATTTTTATATTTGTTTCCAAACTTTTCAAGGATGGCATCATTAAAAACCGGGTTCGCCAAGGACGGACCACCCAACCAATGGCTCACGGTTGCGGTTAGATTACTCAATCCAAATCCGTCATACGACGGCATGATGCTTTCTGGCACGCCTTCGACTGCAGATAAATGGGGTAAAACAAGATCTTCAAAAACAGGCATAGCTGTCCTTTCTATAATGCAAGGCAGGCTTCCACCGCCAGCCAAAAGAGTTGTTCGCGCACATCTGACTTAGAATGCCAGGCGCGTTTATCCCAGCCATCGGGATGCACCAAATCGCCACCGTATAGGATTTGTCCAAATTCAACGTTTCTGAATTCAGCAACTGCCATGAAAGCAGAAGCTTCCATTTCCACCACGCTGGCACCTCTTTCACGATAAAGGGCGACCTTTGCAGGTGTCTCACGATAAAAAGCATCCGTTGTCCAGGTTTTCACTTCTTTGTAAGGGATATCATATCCCTTTAGGGTCATTTCAATCGCCAGTTGCGCGCGATAATTCATCGCGATTTCTGGGGTTGGCGGGAGGTAATGGTATGACGTTCCTTCCCCACGAATGGCTGAAGTAGGCACCAATACCTGGCCTGTATCAATGCGCTTATCAAGAACACCACACCCACCCACGGCCATAAATTGCCGGCCACCCATCTGGATGGCTTCTTCCATTAATCCAGCGCTCAAAGGTGCGCCCACAGCCTGGGCAAAAAAGGCGACGTGTTGTCCCTGATGTTCCATGACGTAAAAGGGATGGTCACTACCCTCATTCTTGTTTAAGAACACCATTTCAGCATCATGTTCCTCAACGACTTTTTGGATAACTTCCCTAAAGAAACACATCACCACATGCTTGGGTAGCCGAATGTCCGGACAGGTATCGCTTGGGTTCAAAATAGCATTAGGTTCAGGGTCAAAATGTAAAATCGGAAAACTTTTCGGGTCAAAAGGCAGATTTATCGAATCCATTCTATCTCCTCGATACCGATAAAACGTTCGCGCATGACTTCCCACGCTTCCGGGTTTTGGTCAATCAGGATATAGTTGCGGCCAAGGCTTTCACACACCGCGCCAACCGTGCCAGAACCGGCAAAAAAGTCCATCACCAGATCCCCTGGGTTTGAACTGGCACGGATAATCCGTTCAATAACCCCAAAAGGCTTTTGAGTCGGATAGCCCGTTTTTTCTTTGCTGTTGGTGCCCACAATCGTATGCCACCAAACGTCGGTCGGCAATTTTCCTCTTTTAGCTTTTTCTTCTCCCACTAACCCCGGCGCCATATAGGGAATGCGGTCAATATCATACCGGTTAAAGGTGTAGTTATTGGCATCCTTCACATAATAGAAAATGGTGTCGTGCTTGGCTGGCCAGCGGTTTTTAGGGCGACCGCCAAAATCATACGCCCAAATAATTTCATTGATAAAGTTTTCGCGTCCAAAAATCTGGTCGAGCAAAATCTTGCAATAATGCGCTTCACGATAATCAATGTGAAAATAAAAGCTCCCATCAGCTTTCAAAATCCTATAGGCTTCTTGTAAACGAGGTAATAAAAATGCCTCGAAATCGCCAAAACGGTCATCATAGGCGCGTTCGCCCAGGATTTCGGTCGAATAGCTTTGCGCGCCAAAACCAACTCGGTCTCCATCTTCATCCCGCACCGTTCGCATACTTTTGCGTGCTTGCACCTTGCCCGTATTAAAGGGCGGGTCAATATAAATCAGGTCTACACTTTCGCTAGGCAGTGATTCTAAGATGTTGAGATTTTCGCCAAGATAGATTTGCTTTTTCATCCACCTATTTTAACACGTCTCGCGTTCGATTTCGACCTCTGCATGACAGTAACATAAAAATTGAGAATCAAAAAAGCTGCTGACACCTAGGTATTCAGCAGCTTTCATGTCAAAAAGAAGCGATTAGAGTTCGCTGGTACAGTGGGGGCAGCGCTTTGCAGCCACCGGGATTTCGGTCGCACAGAAAGGACATTCTTTCGTCGTCGGCTCTTCTGCTTCCTTTTCGAGGTTCAGTTTTGCTTCAGCTTTTTCCTTCAAACTATTAATACCCTTGACTAAAAGGAAAATCACGAAAGCAATAATCAAGAAGCTGACCACAGCCATAATGAACTTGCCATAAGCAATGGCAACAACGCCGGCTTCCTTGGCAGCAGCCAAAGACATACCAGGGGTCACTTTATCTGCTGAGCCAATGGCCCAATACAGATTGGTGAAATCTACTTTGCCGAGTAGCAAGCCGATTGGGGGCATGATGATGTCTTGCACCAGGCTATTGACAATCGCGCCAAACGCAGCACCGATCACAACACCGATGGCCAGGCTGAGTGCGTTGCCTTGAACAATAAACTCTTTAAATTCTTCACATAACTTTTTCATAGGACCTCCGTATTTTGTCTAATTATAGCCGCCTCATGTCTTTTTTTGGAAAAACGTATAGTTAATGATTCTCACATTTCGGCGCAATAACCTTAACCGTATTGTTTTGAAAGAGGATCTCATACTTTTCAGGATCAATAACCGCATCAAAACCAAAAACGGTTGGACTTTTGTAATCAACAAAAAACCCATCAATCCCGCGATCGCACAACAGTGAATGGCTCGCAGCGCTAGCGAAATCCATTCTGCTCACTACAAAGTCATGGTCATAATGCCCCATCTCTACTAACCATCCACCCGCATCAGCAAATTCGACATAATTTCGCTCCAGGCGACCCGCAATAAGCACCTTGGACTTCGATGATTGAAGATTTGCCAGTGCCCAGTCAATAGCTTCCTTATGCCCAGTTTCCACTAACATGGTTGAAGCACTTGGAAGCCATTTTTGCTTAAACGGGATGGCAATCAGCACCAAAAACAGCCCAACTAAAAGCAATCCATCCCTAAGCCAAAGCGCTTGGGGCTTTGTTATATTCAGCTCCTGAATAAAAGTTTCCAATGCCTGCAAACACAAAGCCAGAAAGATGCCACCAAACATAAACAGCACAATTCGGTAGTATGGCATATCAATCAGTAAAGAACTTTGAAACCAGTCCCAAGGTATGTTAAAAGCGGCTAAGGCACGTAACGCCAACCAAGCCAGCAAGGCAAACGCTAATTGCGTTTTCTTTCCACGAAAGAAAGTCCAAGCCAATAAAAACACGCCCAAAGTCAACGCTGCCACCCAAAAAACCAAATACTGACGAGGCGTGTTGAAACGCAATCGGTCGGTCATTAAAAAGACAATGGCGTTGACCGTGAATGGCAACAAAACCCACCATGGCGCGCGTTGTCTCATGACCTTAAAGTGAAGCCAAGCTATCAGAACCAAAACCATTAAAACCAGCCACGCCCGCCAATGGCACAAACCGAGCAACAGCATGATGCCACCTAATCCAATGAGTGCCTTTGCCTTCACTTTATGAAAGTCCATTTGCATCATTTCAATGACCAATGCTGAGGGCAACCCCAAAAGCACGGCACTGAGCATTGCTGGATATTTACCCCAATTGAGCGCTAAACCAGGGAACAAAACGACCAAAGCAATGACTCCTACGGCAATGTTTCGAATCTTGCGATCTATACCCAAAGCTTCAAGCAACGGGATTAATGAAAAGGGTGCTAAAACCGCCAAATACATCCCCAAAACCAACATAACCTCGGTAATAGCAATGCCACTCAGCAAATGCAAATCGGCAACCAAAAGATGAAAACCATAATGGTAAAACCGCAACCTACCCACAAAATCAAAAAAAGTTTGTCCAGTTGATTGCCAGTTAAGGAATTGGTCAATATAGCGATAATGGCTAATGCTATCGGTATTGGCAGGGAAAACCTGATGGCTGGTGAAATAGCCATGGGCGAGCACGAGTCCAATTGCCAATAGCAACAGGGCCCAATCAGGTTTCACCTTTTGCCAGACTTTGTGCTTAATAAACAAAATAACACTCAGCGATATCCCAACCAAAAAATAGCCATAACGCAAATAACGAGACAAGCCAACAGGCAGAGCCAAGAGCAAACCAGCGACGAGCAAATTGACCAAGAGCCCCAACAACAAAACAAAGAGAGGCTGTTTAGACACCGCATAAGCGGCAAAAAGCTTTCCCTTTAACCAATAAGCACACAGCATGCCTGGCAATAAGCTAAGGGGTATCAGAAATAAAAGCAAGATTCGGTCGATGGTGATAATCATATAAACACTCACAAGGACGCCTCATATTCTAACATCCCATCTCGTATCTGACTAAAACAACCGCACGCTTTGTGTCTTAGAAAGGATCCAACGCAACAGTTAAAATCTGCTGTATAATTGGAGTGACCTCACAATGAA
>CAZUZM010000016.1:0-23725 GCA_964624615.1 uncultured Anaerolineaceae bacterium | reverse complement strand
AAATCTGTTTGTAAATGCCGTCTTGCGAGAGCAGCTCTTCGTGCGTGCCGTGCTGGACGACCTCGCCCTTGTCAAAGACCAAAATTTGGTCAGCATTCATGATGCTTTGAATGCGGTGGGCAATGACAAAGGTTGTGCGATCGGCCATGAGTTTATTCAAGGCGCCACGAATTTGAACTTCGGTTTCCATATCTACCGAGCTGGTTGAGTCATCCAAAATGAGGATGCGCGGGTTCAACAAAAGCGCTCGGGCAATCGCCACCCGTTGCTTTTGGCCGCCACTCAAGGTCACACCACGTTCACCAACCATCGTGTCATAGCCATCCTTAAATTCCATGATAACATCATGAATAGCGGCTTCGCGAGCAGCTTGTTCCACTTCTTCTTGGCTCACCTCACGACGCATACCATAGGTAATGTTGTCGCGGATAGAACAAGAAAACAGGAAAGGCTCCTGCTCTACAATGCCAATTTGGGAACGCAGATAATCGCGTGAATAATCATTCAAATTTACGCCGTCAAGCATTATTTTGCCAGCGTTAACATCATAAAAACGCGGCAATAGGTTCACCAATGAGGTTTTGCCACTGCCGGTTGATCCTAGCAGCGCAATAACGTCCCCAGGATTGCAGGTAAACGAAACGTTTTTGAGCACTGGTTGATCTTTTTCATACTCAAAGCCAACGTTCTCGAACTGAATCGCACCATGTATGTCACCTTCGGGCTGGTGTTTAGCACTAAACAGGTCTTCCTCCGTTGCCCTAAGGATGACCTCAACTCGGCCAAAGGAGACCAAAGCCCGCGACGTGTCAATAATCAGGCGACCCAAGTTGCGAATGGGCCAAATGAGCCAGTTGAGCAAACCGGAAAAGGTGACAAAATCGCCCAAACTCATGATGCCATCAATGACTGATGTTGCTGCGACATAAGTGCTGAGAACGTGCTGGATGCCGCAAATGATGTCCGAAACCGGCCAGAAAGTTGAATGCATCAGCATTAGACGCTTGCCCCGACGTAGCTTTTCAGCATTGTTTTCAGAGAACTTTTGGGTCTCGTATTCTTGCCGGGCAAAAGCCTTAACCACGCGTACACCGCTTAAGGTTTCTTGCAGGTGGGTCGTAATAATCGCTTCTTGTTCTTGATACCCCTCATAAGCCTTACGTAGTTTACGGAAAAAGACCATAGAAATGACCAAGGTCAAGGGCACAATGGCAACCGAAACCCATGCCAATCGGGGTTGAATGCGATAAATGAGCGAGAAGTTAATCACCAGGATGAAGATAATGCGCCCCATGCCAATCGCTTGGTCGGCAAAAAAGCGTCTGAGCGTATCCACGTCCGACGTAGCGCGCTCGAGCAGATCACCCGTTTTAGCTTCGGCATGATAGGCGTAAGTCAGGCGTTGGATATGATCAAACAAGTGGTTGCGCAACCTTCGGGTTGTGTTTTCAGCGGTAAAACTTGCCATCCAGCTGCTTACAAAAGTTGAAATAGCTTGCAGCAAAATAAGCCCTAAAAAGGCTAAGGCTGACGTCATGATGGTTCTATTTTGTATGCCACCATCACGCAAAGCATCAATAAATTGCCCAAGGTAAACAAAGATGCCCGCTCGTGCAATGGCAGAAATCGCCAAAGCAAAAGTAGCCACAAAATAGTTAAGATGGTAGCCCTTCATGAGGTGCCACAAACTGAGCAGTTTGGGGCTTTCCAAAACTTTTTTCATGTCAAAGCTGTTAGATTTCTCAGCTTGTGTTTTCACAATTGTCTCCATAAACGAAACGCAGGGTTGTTAGATAATAATCTTTGCGTTGAATGAAAAAAGTATACACATCAACCATATGAGTGTCAATTCTATCGTACAAAAACTGCCTTTTTTGTCACCAAATAGCCAGAAGTCGCCTCAGAATAGCAACTTTTCTAATGGCTCTCGGTTGTACTATAATATAGACTACAGTTAAGATTTTTTAATTATCGGAAAAGGATTTTTATGGATATTTTTAAGAAGTGCTTTGATTTTGAGGACGTGCGTGTTGCTAAGGCTGAAGGCTTTTACCCTTACTTTCTTCCCTTGGATCGCAACGAAGGTACAGAGGTTGTTTTTGAAGGCCGCCGCATCATCATGTGCGGGTCAAACAACTACCTGGGCCTCACCACCCATCCCAAGGTTAAACAAGCTGCTTTGGACGCCCTTGAAAAATACGGCACCAGCTGCACCGGCTCACGCTTTTTGAATGGTAACATGACCATCATTGAAGACCTCGAGCGCGACCTCGCCGACTGGGTTGGCATGGACGCTGCCCTGGTCTTTTCGACTGGTATGCAAGTCAACCTGGGCACGATTAGCGCGCTGGTCGGCCGCGGCGATATCGTCATTCTGGATAAGGAAGATCATGCCAGCATTTATGACGGTGCGCGCCTCAGCCATGGCAAGATTGAACGCTATCGCCATAATGACCTCGAGCATCTCGAACGTGTCTTGAAAAGCCTGCCCGAACAAGGCGGACGTCTTTTAGTGGTCGATGGCTTGTTTAGTATGGAAGGCGATATCGCGCCATTACCTGAAATCATTCCACTTTGTGAGCAATATGGCGTGCGCCTGATGGTCGACGACGCCCACGCCATGGGTGTTCTCGGTGGTGGACGCGGTACTGCAGCGCACTTTGGTCTGACCGAAGGTGTTGATTTGATTATGTCCACCTTTAGCAAATCGTTTGCTTCGATTGGTGGTTTTATCGCTGGTCAGCACGATGTCGTTGACTATATCAAACACGTCGCACGCAGCCTGATTTTCAGCGCCAGCATTCCACCCGCCAACACCGCCACAGCTCATGCCGCCCTGCGTGTGATGCACGAAGAACCCTGGCTGGTTGAACAAGTCAATGAAAACGGACGTTTCATCCGTGAAGGCTTGACCTCATTAGGCTTTGACATCGGCACTTCCGAGACCCCCATCGTGCCCATCATCATCGGCGACGATATGCTGACCTTCAAGATGTGGCGTGACCTGTTTGATGCCGGCGTTTTTGTCAACCCGGTTATCTCACCCGCCACTGCGCCGGGCCGCCAACTGCTGCGCACCTCATACATGGCAACCCACACCCAATCGCAGCTTGAGCAAGTGCTGGAAATCTACGAAAAAATCGGCAAACAAAACGGCTTGATTGCCTAAGCTCGACTATTATCCAAATCTAAAACACCCTCACAAGGGTGTTTTTTTTACAATTCAATGGTTTACCTCAAAATAGTGTAGTTTGAGGTAAACTTATGCATGCTGTAATGATTGACATGATAGAAACACGAACATATATAGGAAGTGAATCAACCAGCTCTGACGACCAGCCAGAGCCTGCAAGTCCCCGCTAAACGCCTGTAACCCTCTTCACGGTTGGCTTACAGGACTGGCATGGCGACCGTGATTTCTTCCAAACGAATACTAACTGAGGTGACTTATGATTTATTTAAGTAGCTTGCTCAACCAAAAAGTTTGGGATGCTTTTGGGCATGTTGTTGGTCATGTGGAAGATTTTTTAGTGAGTCACACTGACCAGTCCATGCCGCCTATTGATGCTATTCTCTTAAAGAAAGAAAAGAATAACGTCCGCCTGATTGATGGGAACCAAATCGCCACCTTGTGGCCAAGTATCACCCTCAATGTGGATATCCGGGACCTGAAGGCTTATCAACCACATGGTCACGAATTGCACCTCAAACAGCGCGTTTTGGACCAACAAATTGTTGACACCGAAGGCAAACGTCTGGTGCGGGTCAATGACGTCGTTATCGCCCGCAAAAACCAGCAATACCTGGTGACCGGCGTTGATACCGGGATGCGCGGTTTGCTGCGTCGCCTTGGGCTGGATGTCCCCAGCAAATACTTCGCCAAACTCTTCAAAATAAAACTCACCAGCCAAATCATCGCTTGGGAAGATGTTGCCAGCATTGAGCATGACGACCCCTTACGCCTCAAAGTTTCGCAGGATCGTTTGGTCCAGATGGAGCCGGTGGATATCGCCGCCATTCTTGATGGACTCGACCACCACACCAGTAAAGCCATTTTGCAAGGTTTTGATGACGAAATTCTCGCGGATACCCTGGAACAAAGCTCTTTTGAAGTCCAGCAAGCCGTCCTTGCCTCGATGGAGCCGGAACGTGCAGCCGACGTGCTCGAAGCAATGGATCCCGACGAAGCGGCTGACCTTTTGGCAGACCTTGATGATGAACAAAGCGAGGAACTGCTCAGCTTGATGGAAGATGAAGACGAAGAGGAAATGCGCCGCCTTTTGGCATACCCCGAAGACAGTGCCGGTGGCATCATGACCACCGAATTTGCCTGGGTACCCGCTGAATATACCGTTGAAAAAGCGCTCAATCACCTGCGCACCTCCGAAGAAGCCAAAGAAGATGAGTTTATGTATTACCTCTATATCCTCGATGAGGAGCATAAACTGGAAGGCGTGGTAAGCCTGCGCGACCTGGTCACCGCACCCCTCGAAAAACCACTTAGTGAATGGACTGACGATGATGTTGTCCATGTGGAACCTCAAACTCACCAAAATGAAACCGCCTACCTCGTGGCAAAGTATGACCTTTTAGCCATTCCGGTCATCGAGCCCGAAAGCCACAAAATGCTGGGTATTGTCACTGTGGATGACGCCCTTGATACCGTTCTCCCCACCGCATGGAAGAAGCGCCTTCCCCGCTTCGCCGGAAAGTGAGTAAAAAATGGAAACACCCATCAAAAAAAAACGCCCCTTGTGGCTCAGCAAACTGATTTTCATGTTCACAATCTTGGGTCCCGGCCTCATCACCGCCAGCGCGGATAATGATGCACCGGGCATCGCGACCTATTCCGTTGCCGGATCAACCTACGGCTATAACCTGATTTGGATCATCCTGGTTATCACCATTGGCGAAGTTGTCATTCAGGAAATGGCTGCCCGCATGGGCGCTGTGACCGGCAAAGGCACGGCAGACCTCATTCGTGAACGTTTCGGCGTCAAGATTTCCACCTTCGCTATGTTCTGCTTAATCATTGGAAACCTGGCAACTACCATTGCACAGTTTGCCGGCGTGGCGGCTGCAGGCGAACTTTTTGGCATCAGCCGCTATGTCAGTGTGCCGATTGCCGGCATCATCATGACCTTCATCATCCTCAAAGCTGAGTATAAGTATGTTGAAAAAGTCTTGCTGGTCTTGTGCTTGGCGTCTTTGAGTTATGTCGCAGCCGTTTTTGCCATAAAGCCCGACTGGATACAAATTGGCAAAGCCATCGTTGCCCCCCAATTAGAATTCAGTGGCCCCTTACTGGTCACCATGCTGGCGGTCATCGGTACGACGATTACCCCTTGGGGCATTTACTATCTTCAAGCCTCCGTTGCCGATAAAGGCGTGGATATGAAAGAGTACAAGTACACGCGCATGGATGTCAGCTTTGGCGCAGCCTGGGGAAACATCATCTCCGCCTTCATTTTGATTGTCACCGCCACGACCTTATATGTCGCGGGTATCGCAGTAACCGACGCGAAAGAAGCCGCTTTAGCCCTGCAACCCTTGGCCGGAAACGCTTCGACGATTCTATTTGCGATTGGTTTGTTAGGTGCCTCACTGTTGGCGGTTTCGGTTCTGCCCCTTTCAACAACCTATGCCTTTTGTGAGGCTTATGGCTTTGAACGCGGCCTCAACCGAAAACTTAAAGACGCCCCGGTATTTTATGGTTTGTTGATTGCGATTATGGTGATTAGCTCATTGGCTGTTCTCATCCCTGGTGCGCCACTCTTTACCATGATGATTCTTTCCCAGACCGTCAATGCCATCTTACTGCCAATTGTACTCATATTGGTTTTGAAAATTGCCAACAATCGGAGCATCATGGGTAAGTATGTCAACTCCAAACTGACCAACATCTTGGCAATTGGCATCACCATCATGATTATCCTGGTCACCATCGCCCTTTTCTTTGAACCTTTATTGAATAAGATCGTCTGACAAAGCTAACTTCAAACCACACAGCCCGTGAAAACCACGGGCTGTTCTTTTTTGCTCGCTCTAAAGAGCGCAGCGACAATTGGGACTGCTTGCGCTTAATAGCCCTCTCCTTGGGACAGCGTGCCAAGGTTCTTTTGCGAGGCATTAGGGATAGGGTGCTGCTCGCGTCCCGAGTGCTTTTCGATGGGTGGTTCTTTTGGGCATTACCCTTAGGAAGGCTTCATGCCTGCCAAAAGAAACAACCCACCCCCTTTGATCCCCCTCCCATCGCTTCGCTGGAGGGGGCTAATTGTTTCTTTTGTCTTCTCTTGGGGTTGCTTGCGTGCCGGAGTTGCCTTCACCCTCTCCTTGGGACTGCTTGCGTGCCGAGGCTCTTTTGCGAGGCATTAGGGGATGGGGGTGTGGGTCTTTTTGCTTTTGTGATATTGTAAACTAAACAAAAAACCTTTTCGAAGCTCAAAAATAACTACCCCTTCACCACCATAGGAATCCCAGCAACCAAGAAGACCACTTTCGTCGCTGCTTGCGCCAAACGCTGGTTTGCCCTGCCGAGCTCATCGCGATAATAACGGGAAAGCGCATTAGGCGGAACCAAACCCAAGCCAACTTCGTTCGAAATGACCATCCAACTGGCATCCTGTTTTTCCCACGCGGCAATCAACGCCTCGATTTCTTTTTGCATGGCTTGCTGATATTCAGCTTCGTCAATCGGTTCCGACAAGTTGAACATTAAGTTACTCGCCAGCATGGTGATACAATCCACCAAGACCCATGGCGCCTGGTTGGTTTCCAGAATGGCTTCACCAACCCGTGTTGGAGCTTCCAGGGTTTGCCAATGTGCCGGTCGGGAAGCACGGTGCTTTTCTATCCGCGAGTGCATCTCCTCATCACCCGCCGTCGCTGTTGCTACGAAAAGCACAGCTTCGCCAGAAGCTTCAAGCTGAGCCTGCGCCCAGTCGGACTTGCCACTGCGCGCACCACCCAATACCAAAACCAATGCCTTACTCATCCTAAGCTTCCCCAATATTGCCATAAAGGTCACGGTGATATTTGGCAGGCTTTGTTTTTGCGACCTTTTGTGGCGCATGGTCAAGCTTGAGTTGCCCGAAAACACAGTCTAACTGTTGCATAGACGTCACATAATCTTCTTCACCAAATACCTCAATGGTCATCACACCATCAAATCCAGATTTCTGAATAAAGCTGATTACGCGTTTAAGTTCAGCCAATTCGACATGCTTCAATGATTTATGATCGCGTTCACTAATGCCATGAATATGCAAAACACGCGCACGATCAATGTTTTTCTCCAGGAAAGGAATGGGGTCATGCCCTTCTAGCCATAAGTGACCAATATCAATACAGCGGCTGACTTGGCTATGCGCAAAGATTTCGTCAATAAAGTCGACTGGATAATGGTCCACGTTCTCAACCGCCAGCAGTTTGGGGTCACCGACCCATTCGCTCAGTTGCGCCAAACCTGCCAAGGCTTTGTCGAGCCACGCCGTTTTACTTTGTTCACCAGCCAAGCGCTGTTTACCTTCAAGATGCAAAACATAAGCCCAAGGGTTCAAACCCAAAGTACAATCAATCGCTTTATTGGCTTTTAGAAAAGAGACATCCCGAGTATCTGCATCTTCTGCCAACGCGATATCCAAAGGCAGATGCACCGTATAGCTCATCTCATTCTGCTGTGCCAGAGATGCCAATGCGGCCTGTTGCGCCGCGCTTAGCAAGTTGCTGGGTCCCTCATCCACCTCGAAAAGAACCAACTCGATGTCTTCCGTTTTCCCTGCCAAATAACGCACATTGGGAATGATATCGTCCGGAATGATGTAGGATGTCGTGCCAATACGAAAGTTCAAAGTTTCCATACCACCTCAAAAAAGTGTCACACAAAAAACGGTCAGAACCACCAACTCAACCAACTCAGCACTCAAGCCAAAGATGTCTCCAGTGAGACCACCTAGTTTTTTTCGTGCGCTCCAAAAGACCAAAAAAGCAACCAGATGTGCCAATGTGACCGCAATCAACGTCTGCCAACGTCCAAAGTAGAGTGAAACGCCTAACAGCACGACCATCAAAACCCCAGCAGGAATCCAATCCGTCTTCCGCATGCCTTGTTTGGTCATGTCGCCCAAGCCGCCGGGTCGCGCTGATGGTTGTTGGGCAGCCAGCACCATGGCCCAGCGTGCTGTAGCAGCCGCCAAAGGAATAGCAAAAAAGATTTGCTCTTTAGCCAAGCTAAACATCAGAACCGCTTTCAATAAGATTGCGCCAACCAGGCCAATTACCCCAAAGGCACCCAGATGCACATCCTTCAAAATCTCCAGCCGTCGCTCAGGTGTCGTGGCACACATCAAAGCATCAAAGCTATCCCCTAGTCCATCCAAGTGTAAGCCGCCACTCAGTCCGATCCAAATCACAGTGCAAAGCACCGCAACGACTGGCAGCGGTAAGACCAAGCTCAAGCCATAATAAACCCCTGCCACAATCGCGCCCATTACCAACCCAACCAACGGGAACCATGCGGTGCTACGCCCCAAAGCTTTGGGGTCATACTCACCCAGTTGTGGCACCGGCAGGGTGGTCAAAAAGCCGAAAGCGACTAAGAGATATTTCATAGTTTTTCGTCTACACCGGCTTCAGCAAATGTTGCCATCTCATCTTGAATGCGCGCGGCAGCCTCAACAAAGTGAAAGGCCAAAACCGAGCCAGTCCCCTCACCCAAGCGGAAGTTCAAATCAAACAAGGCTTCCAGCCCTAAGAGCTGGGTGCAAATTTCCGCACCGAGCTCATGCGATTCATGCGATGCAATCAGGTAATTGCGTGCCTCGGGTGCCAGTCCAACTGCAATCAAAGCGGCTACGCCAGCGATATAGCCATCCACCACAACCGGAACACGGCGTGCGGCAGCCGCCAACACCACGCCGGCCATGCCGCCAATTTCAAATCCGCCAACATTTGCTAGCAAGGATATCGTGTCGCCACAATCATCCTTATGGCGTTCAATAATAGCCTCAATAATCTCAACTTTTCGTGCCAGTCCGGGGTCGTCTAAACCAGTACCGCGACTGGTCACTTCGCTCACCGGTCGCCCACTTGCCATGGCAATAATGGTAGCACTCGGTGTGGTGTTTCCAATGCCCACTTCCCCAATGCCGATCACATCCGCACCGCGATCAATAACCTCATTGGCGATATCCATGCCAATTTGGATGGATTGTTCGGCTTGTTCGCGGGTCATCGCCGGACCGACTAACATATTCTGCGTTCCCCAGGCAATTTTTCGATCAACCAAGCCAGCAATGCCTTTAAAATCATGCGCCACACCGACATCCACCACAGTCACTTCAGCGTTTGCCAGACGGGCGAACACATTAACCGCCGCACCACCAGTCAAAAAATTGTAGACCATTTGGGGGGTCACTTCCTGTGGAAAGGCACTCACACCTTCTTTGGCGATGCCATGATCAGCCGCCATGATGATATGCGCCTTCTTCTTGAAATGAGGGCGCAGCTGACCGGTCATACCAGCCAAACGGACACCTAAACGCTCCAGTTTACCCAGAGAGCCCAAAGGCTTAGTGAGCATTGCCTGACGTGCTTCGGCGGCTTTCGCCATGTCTTGATCATAAGGTGGGATGCTTGGAATTTGCATAAAAAATCTCCATTTTATAATATCTTATTCATTTCGCGGACGGTAGAAATTATGACCGTCCGTTGATTACTTGCAATAATGCGTAGAGTTTGTCAAACGACTGTGTCTGTCCGTTCTGGTGCAAAAGCCATTGACCCTCTCGAAATTCAACGGCCATTTCACCCGACTCTGCCACCGCATACCCCACGCGGCTCAAGGCTTTTTCAGCCCAAATACGGTCAAGCCCTTCCGCTTTGAGAATGATTTTTTGGCTAGGCTTGCCGTTCATATCAAATTGACCGGTTGAAGCGTCAAATTGCACTTTTCCCATTGAAAAAGTCTCGCCAAAACTGCCATCCAAAGCCAAATCTTCCGGTGCGCCTTGCATGACCATACCCTTTTGGTTCATCAACCACACCCGGTCGGCACTGCGCATTGCTAAATCGAGGTCATGGGTCGAGGTCAAAATTGCTTTGCCATGCCCGTGTGCCAAATCGCGTAACAGTTGCATCACCGATACGCGCCCGGGCAAATCCAAAAACGCCGTTGGCTCATCCAACATCAACACCGAGGGTTCCTGCGCCAAAGCACGTGCGATCATCACCTTTTGCCGTTCGCCATCGCTCAAAGTCTGCACATAGCGTTCTGCCAAAGCACTCGCCCCAGCCATTTCCAGCGAAACGCGCACAATGGCATGGTCTTCTTCGCGCATTTGGTCAAACAAACCTGTAAAAGGAAAACGCCCCAAACCAACCAGGTCATAAGCGCGCATCGCACCAACCTGCACTGGCGTGGTGAGAACAACACTGATATTGCGTGCCAGGGCTTTGTTATCATAGCTCTCAATCGGTTTGCCATGCAGCAAAACCTGACCCGCCAAGGGTTTTTGTAATCCGGTAATGGTGCGCAAAAGGGTGGATTTACCCGAACCATTAGGCCCCACCAAACACACCAACTCACCCGGACAGAGTTGAAGGTTTAGCCCAGAACTCACCACCTTTTCAAGTGTGTTGCCTTTTTTATAGCCGATTTCGAGCTCTTTGGTGAGCAAAACCGGCGTACCTAAACCGCAAACGATGTCTCACCTCGTCTCTGTCTCAAAATCACCCACAAAACAAATGGCGCACCAAAGATGGACGTCACCACGTTCAGGGGCAAGATGTAATGACTGCCAGGCAATTGCGCAATCATGTCTGCGAAAAGCGCAACAATCGCTCCTAATAAAAGCGTGGCGGGGATAAGTTTCTTATGGTCAGACGTGCGCAAAAGATTCCGCGCGATATGTGGTACGGCAATGCCTAAAAAGCCAATCGGCCCACAAAAAGCCGTCACCGTTCCAGCCAGGATGGAAGAGCTGAGCAGAATAATCAAGCGTGTGCGTTTAACATTCAAACCCATGGTTTTGGCATATTCCTCACCCAGCAATAAAGCATTCAATGCCTTGGGTAGGAACAAAACCATGCCAATACCAATCACAATGACCGGTGCCATGACCCGCAACTGATTCCAGGTCACGCCACCAAATGAGCCATAGCCCCAAATCATAAAAGCATGCACCCGTTCCGGCTGGCTAAAATAAACCAAAAGGCTCACCAACGCACTGGTGGCGTAGCCAAACATCAAACCCAGGATGAGCAAGGTTGTTGCGTTGCGCACCCAACGGCTTACAAACAGAATCAGTCCGAGAACCAATCCCGCGCCAATCGATGCTGCAACGGCCAATGAAATATCACCTAAAACGGTCAAGCCAGAAAGCAACGCGCCACTCAAGGCACCTGTACCCAGGACCACCAGTGCCACGCCCAAGCTTGCACCAGAGTTGATACCAAGGATAAACGGGTCTGCCAAGGGGTTTCGAAACAGCGTTTGCATTTGCAAGCCAGCCACGCCTAACGCCATGCCTGAAAGCAATGCTGCGGTAGATTTTGCCAAACGGTAGTTATTAAAAATATAGACCCAACTGTCTTTAACTTTGTCGGGGCTAAAAAGAATGTCTGGAATACTGCTGATTGGGATACTGACCGAGCCAACCATCAAACTCAGCAAAAAAACAAAAGGCAAAGCAATCAACAGGACGGTCAGCCAGGTGCTGGCTGTAAAAAAACTTCCCACTATTGAAACAGGTTTCGTGTGCTTCGAGTGTGCCATGTTGATTGCCTTGCCGAAAAACTGAATTTAGTTCAGCTTTTGATAATAGTAGAGCTCATAACCTTCCATAAGTCCGGGATGGAAAATTTCAATCATATCCATGAGGACTTTGTCTGGGTTGGCAACGCCACTCTCATAGTAATCAGAGCCACCCATTTCGGTTACACGAGCATTGGTATTGTAGACCTGGCCGGCTTTGTATGCACCAAAGTCAGCGTACCGGGCATCCATCGCAGAAAGTGAAGCCAAATCGGTCGCCATACCAGGGTTCAGCCAGAAATTCGCATCCTTGGCCACATCCAAAATTTGCTCAAAACCGAGATAAGAAGAAGCACTGCCCTCTTGATCATCAAAGAGATATTTGGCGCCAGCATCTCTGAGCAAAATGCCTACATAGCTATCCTTTTGGGGAACAGCCCAGCTGTCTTCCCAAGCTGTATTGAGGAAAACAGAAGGCGCGTAAGAGATAGCGACAACTTTCTGTTTTGCTTCTTCGTAACGTGCCACAAGCTCATCAAAGAGTTTGGCAGCTTCAACTTCCTTGTCATAGAAAGCGGCAATGAATTTGCCCCATTCGGCACGTCCCAAAGGATGAGGCTCAAGATAATCAGCGTTCAAAACGACGGGCAAGCCAGCTTCAAGCAGTTGAGGATGTACATCATACTCGGGGACACCACTCGCGGAAGTCATAATTGCTTCCGGTTTAAGTTCGATTACTTTTTCGACGTCCACAGGCGCCATGGAAGCACCACCGCCAACTTCCTTAATCGCGCCAGCTTCAACCCAGGTGCGAATGTTTTGGTTGTAAGCAAACATCGCCGTATCCACACCGACAATGCTTTCCAATTGGCCAATTTGCTCAAGGAATGGGAAGTAGGTGGTTGAGAAGGTCACTATGCTTTTGATGGGGGTCTTGATGACCATGGCGTTACCGGGTTCTACCATGCCTGCATACTCTTCAGGAACCAAAGCGTAGCTGAAGCTCTGTTCGGCACCAGCCCAAGGCGTGGTAACTGTCAGCAGTTTATAGCCTTCGCGATATTCGATAGTAAAGTTCTTGGCATAAGAAATGCTGATTTCTTCAACAGGTTGAGCGGGTTCAGGTTCAACAACTTCGGGTTCAACCGGCTTTTCTGCTTCTTCAGGTAACTTGCTTTCAGTTTCAGGGGTCAACATAGCTTCTTGGGCATCCGTAACAGGAGGGGTCTCCACAGGCTTGCATGCCGCACCGAACAAAAGCACGACGAGGGTCAAGAGTAAAAATACTTTCTTCATTCAATTTCTCCTTAGATAAAACTAAACCCCTTCACAAGACATGAAGGGGTTTTGAGAAATCTCGCTCAAAGACCACCTTCTTAATCCGAGAAGGTTGATTGGGTCTTCGATCAAAGCAGGTTACCTGGCTTGCCAATTTGGCTTACAGTTGCGGTACAGCGCTGGACTTTCACCAGCTTCCACCTCTACACCCACGCATCCGGGCATTCGGGCTTCTTTGATCAATTTTACTGTTTTTAATTTACCACTTTGGCTGCACAATGTCAATCATTATCCCATTTCAAGGGCTTGCATGTACAATAGTTTTATGAAACCGACCAGCCTTCGTGCCTTGCCCGAATCACAACTTGCCAGGTATCAAACACTGCAGACTGGAAATGATTGCACACTCCACGCCATATCAGCAGCAATTGAGATTCTTTGTGGTGTTTTCCTTAGGCCTCTAGACTTAATTGAAGAAACCAACCGCCTGTGGTGGCGAGGTCGCATCTTTAGGATCTTCCCGAAATGGGCTGTCACACCAGGCATGCAAGCTCGATATGTCAACTACCTGGCAAAAAAGCATGAGCTGCCCATTCGGGCTAAAAAGGTTCACTTGGACCCGGAGACGCTGTTAGACCTCAGTCAAGACTTAGATAAAGTGGCTCTGGTAACCCTTTTATGGCTGCGCAATCACGCGCCTGCAATTTATTACGCCAAAAAATCAATCAACGTCAACGCCGACCAAAGCATAGGAGGGCACACCATGCTCTTTGCGGCTTATGACCCACTCCATCAAAACGGACCGGGCCGCCACACACCTTGGGGATTCATCAATTCTTGGGTCAAGGGTGGCACAGCGCTGTTTTGGATGACTGACCAAGATTTTCGCAACAGTTGGGGCATGAATGTGCCATGTGTCGGCAATCATGCCACGGTAATCATTGAACATATTGGGAGTTCTGATGCTCAAACCACTCACCTTACTTGCTAAACTTTCCAAAAAATATATCAAAATGTTAGCTTTGACGGTCATAGCCATGTTAGGCTTGGTTGCCGCACAGCTTCTCATTCCCGCCATCATCCGCAAACTTATCGAACGCCTCAATATCGAGCCGATTGACGCCAGCACGATTGACTTCATCACCAAACTTGCCACCATTGCTCTGATTATCTTTGTTGCGCGTGGCTTTATGCAATTTTTACGTTCCTACTATGCCCATCGCGCCGGTTGGGGTGTGGTCTCCGACGCCCGCAGCCTGGTCTACCGCCATGTGCAAAAACTCTCCCTCAGGTTTTATGAAGACCGACAAACCGGCCAACTGATGTCACGCATCATCAATGACACCAGCCTGTTTGAAAAAATGGTATCCCACGCCCTACCGGACATCATCGTCAGCGGTATCACCTTGGTCGCCGTCACCGCAATCTTATTGAGCATGAATTGGCGGCTGACCCTTATCACCCTCATCCCCATTCCCCTAATCGTTCTGACCTTGATTGGCTATTCGAAATACGTTCGCCCGGCTTTCCGCAAACGCCAACGCTCTGTGGGCGAGATGCACGCTGTTTTGAACGACAGCCTTTCAGGCATCCGCGAAGTGAAAGCCTTTGCCCAGGAAGAAATGGAAATCGCCAAAGTAGACAACAGCATCTACCGCGTGCATGACGAAAATCTGGTTGCCCTCAAACTGATGGCCATCTTCAACCCCATTTTCGACTTTAGCGCGGGTCTCGGTCAGCTTTTGGTCATCTTTTTTGGCAGCCGCATGGCCATCGCCGGTACCTTAAGCATCGCCGATCTGGTCGCCTTTTTCCTCTATCTGGATAATTTCTACCAGCCCGTGCGCACCTTGGGCAACTCGATGGAAGCAGTTACCGAAGCCATGGCTGGTTTTGAACGCATCGCCGAAATTTTGACCGTTGAACCCGAAATCGCATCCCCGAAAAACCCCATTCCGCTGCCCGAACCAGTGCGAGGTGAAGTGCGCTTTGATCATGTCAACTTCCACTATCTTGAAGGGGAGGACGTGCTCATTGACATTGACCTTACCGTTCCAGCCGGCACGTCTTTGGCGTTGGTGGGTCCAACCGGCGTGGGCAAAACGACCTTTGCCAGCCTAATACCACGGTTTTATGACGTGATTGGAGGAAGTGTTTTGATTGATGGCGTTGACGTGCGTGACCTGAGCCTGCACGAACTCAATACCCATGTCGGCATGGTGTTACAGGATGTTTTTTTGTTCAATGGCAGCGTGCGTGAAAACATTCTATTTGGTCGTCCGACCGCAACTGAAGAAGAAGTGATTGAAGCTGCCCGAATTGCAAATGCGCTCGAGTTTATTGAACGCATGCCCGACGGGTTTGACACGATGATCGGTGAACGCGGCGTCAAGCTTTCAGGCGGGCAACAACAACGCCTTTCCATCGCTCGTGCGGTGTTGAAAGATAGCCCCATTCTGATTTTAGATGAAGCTACATCTTCGGTTGACACCGAGACAGAAAAACTGATCCAGGAAGCGCTTGACCAGCTGATTAAAGGCCGCACGACGATTATCATCGCACATCGCCTGTCAACCGTACGGAATGCGGATCGGATTGTGGTTTTGGAAGAAAACCGGGTGACCGAAAGCGGCACCCACGAGGAACTTCTGGCGCTCGGCGGCACCTATTACCGACTGTACACCACCCAACAAGAACTGCGCTAGATTTATTAATCATAGGAAGTAAATGTCTCTGAAATCATATAACACCTGTGTCAGGGTTGCGCTCGGCGAGGACGCCGGCGCGAACTGGAAAGATTTCGGTTTGGCAGGATGTGTTCGGTTTGGCGTTTTCTCGTTCGGTTTGGCGTTTTCTCGTTCGGTTTGGCGTTTTCTCGTTCGGTTTGGCGTTTCCTCGTCCGGTTTGGCGTTTCCTCGTTCGGTTTGGCGTCCTCGCCAAACCTTTCAAGTCAAAAAAAACCTAATCCAATAAACCCTTGACCCGTGTCCAAATTCCGTCAAACATGTCAACCGTCAGCTTACCCGTCTGTGTATTTTGTCGGCTAGGATGGTAGGAACATAAAAGCCAAGGTAAGCCCTCGCCCAACGCATAAAATGCCCCATGCCCAAACTTGATATCCGCTTTCTTGATGCCCTTAAAGCGCTCCAATGCCAACAAGCCGTCCAAGCCAATCTTGCCCAATAAAACAACGCCTTGAAGATTTTTTAGGGTTGCTAATTCTTGCTCAACCCAATAAGCACAGTTGCGAACTTCTTCGCCCAAGGGCTTGTTGCCTGGCGGTACACAATGGCAAACCGATGTGATATACAGGTCATTCAGCACCATGCCATCATCCATCTTGGTTCCATTGCCTTGGCTGGCAAAGCCCGCGCGATGTAAAGCCGGGAACAAAAAATCCCCACTGGCATCACCGGTGAACATCCTCCCGGTCCTATTAGACCCATGGGCACCCGGCGCTAAGCCCAACACCAAAACCCGCGCCTCAGCCACACCAAATCCCGGTACTGGCTTCGCCCAGTAGTCCTCGTCGATGTAAGCCCGCCGTTTGACCCGTCCGACTTCCTCCCGCCAGGCCACCAAGCGTGGGCAGCGTTCACACTGGATCAAGTCATGGCTCAAAGGTAGGGTTTGGAAGGAAAATTTTTCAGACATCACATTTCCTAAACTTAAATAAAAAGAGGTGGCATAGCGCCACCTCTTTATAACTTCAATTAGCGCTTGGCGTCAAAAGCCAGGGCATTCCAACCAGCATACTTTCCAGTGCTGCCCAGTTCTTGTTCTATCGCCAGCAAGCGGTTGTACTTGGCAGCGCGGTCAGAGCGAGCTGGTGCGCCGGTCTTGATTTGGCCCATATTCATCGCCACTGCAAGGTCAGCGATGGTGCTGTCTTCGGTTTCGCCAGAGCGGTGTGAACACACCGCGCGCCAACCATGTGAGCGCACCATGTCGATGGCTTGCAAGGTCTCGGTCAGGGTACCAATTTGGTTGAGCTTAACCAAAAGCGCGTTGGCAGCTTTTTCTTCGATGCCACGGGCAATACGAACAGGGTTGGTCACCAAAAGGTCATCGCCAACGATCTGCAGGCGATGGCCAACCGAAGCGGTAAAAGCCTTCCAGCCAGCCCAGTCATCCTGAGCAAAACCGTCTTCAATCGAAACGATGGGATATTGGTCAATCCATTTGGTCCAGAAATCAACCATTTGCTCCGAAGTCAATTTCTTGCCTTCTTTACGCAGGTTGTAAAGACCAGTTTCTTCTTCATAAATTTCAGAAGCGGCGGGGTCGAGTGCAATGCAAACTTCTTCACCAGGCTTGTATCCAGCTTTGGTGATAGCTTCGAGGATCAGTTCAACAGCTTCGTTGTTCGCTTTGAGCGCAGGACCAAAGCCACCTTCATCACCAACCAAAGTGCTATGACCATTGGCTTTCAAGACACTGCGCAGGGCATGATAAATTTCAGAACCCCAACGCAGACCCTCAGCGAATGTAGGCGCACCCAAGGGCATCACCATAAATTCCTGGAAGTCGGTGCTCTGCCAGTTGCTATGCGCACCACCGTTCATGATGTTGAGCATAGGCACAGGCAGCGTGTGGGCAAAAACACCACCGAGGTAGCGGTAAAGGGGCAATTCCAAGGCAGCCGCTGCGGCGCGCGCCACAGCCAGGCTGGTGCCCAACATGGCGTTGGCACCGAGTTTGGACTTGTTGGCCGTGCCGTCGAGTTCGATCATCAGTTCGTCAATCGCTTTTTGTTCCAAAGCGTCCAAGCCAAAGAGTTCTTCAGCGATTTCGAAGTTGACGTTATCAACCGCTTGCAAAACGCCCTTGCCATTATAGCGCTTGGGGTCGCCATCGCGCAGTTCCAAAGCTTCGTGGATGCCGGTTGAAGCGCCAGATGGCACGCCAGCTTGTCCAAAAGTTCCGTCGCTCAAAATAACTTCAACTTGCACTGTGGGGTTGCCACGTGAGTCTAAGATTTCTAAGGCATTGATATATTCAATTGTTGTTTCCATTTCATTTCCTCTTAAAAAGATCAGTAAAAAGCAGCGTTTGGGCTACTTCTGTTTAAAAACCAAATTGGTGTACTTCATTGGGCAAGCCGCGTCGTTCGTTCACCGCTTGCAATAGTCCCACAAAGAGTGGATGAGGACGGTTAGGTCGTGAGATAAACTCTGGGTGGAATTGTGAGCCAATCATAAAGGGATGACCCTCAACTTCCACAATCTCAACCAACTTTCCATCCGGCGACTGACCCGAAACGCGCATGCCATGATTTTCAAGTGCATCGCGGTAATCGTTATTGACCTCATAGCGATGGCGATGGCGCTCGGCGATATGCTGAGTCTGATAGACACGTTCTGCCAAACTGCCCTCAACAAGATCCGTATTATACAATCCCAGGCGCATTGTGCCACCCAGTTGTTCTACATCCTTGGTCTCGGGCATAAAATCAACCACTGGATTAGGCGTCTTTTGATCAAATTCGGTCGAATTGGCATCCTTGATGCCCAAAACGTTGCGGGCAAACTCGATCACCATCACTTGCATACCCAAGCAAATGCCCAAGAGGGGCACCTTGTTTTCGCGAGCATATTGCACAGCGAATATCTTACCATCAATACCACGGGTGCCAAATCCACCAGGGACGATAATCGCGTCGGCTTCTTGGAGTTTTTCAACGTAATTATCTTTATTCAAATCGGTGCTGGGTATCCAGAGGATATCAATATCCAAATTGCAAACCAGTCCTGCATGTTTCAAAGCTTCACGAACACTCAGATAAGCATCCTGAAGTTCAACATATTTACCAACCAAGGCGATTTTCGCCACGGGACGGTCCTTGCGCAGTTCATTCACCATCCAGCGCCAGCCACTCAGGTCAGGCTCTTGTTTGGCTTCCAAACCCAGGCGCGCCAAAAGCAGGTCTGCCACATGGTTTTCTTCCAAATCCAAGGGGATTTCATAAAGCATGTCTGCCGTCACCATCGGCACAACCGCTTCAACCGGCACGTCACAGAATTGGCCAATCTTGCGTCTGATGTCGTAATCCACTGGGTAATCGCAGCGGGGTAAGATCATATCCGGCAAAATACCAATCGACCGTAATTCGCGCACGGAGTGCTGGGTCGGTTTCGTTTTAATTTCAGAGGTTGCTTTAAGATAGGGCAGCCAGGTGCAATGCACAAAGGCCGTATCTTCCCGTGGGAGTTCGTTGCGCATCTCGCGCATCGCTTCGAGGAAGGGTTGGCTTTCAATGTCACCCACCGTGCCACCGACTTCGATTAAAGCAATTTCAGCACCCGAGCTTTTGCCCAAAAGATGCACACGGCGTTTGATTTCACCGGTGATATGCGGGATAACCTGAATGGTACCGCCTAAATAATCCCCCCGGCGTTCACGATTGATAACCTCTTCATAAACCTGGCCGGTGGTAACCGTGCTGGTCTTCTTCAGGCGCAAGTCACAAAATCGCTCATAATGCCCCAAATCAAGGTCGGTTTCAGAGCCATCATCCAGCACATAAACTTCACCGTGCTGGTAAGGGCTCAAAGTTCCGGGGTCAATGTTGAGGTAGGGATCCAGTTTTTGAATGGTAATGTCAAAGCCCCTTGCCTTTAAAAGACGGCCGATTGAGGCCGCTGAAACGCCCTTACCAACCGATGAAAGCACACCACCTGTAAAAAAGATAAACTTTGTTCCCATAATTCCTCTCCGTTTTCTTGTTGCACTTAAAAATTTCGGGGAGGGCTTTTTAGAGCTCCTCCCCGGATTGTTCAAATCTTTAGGTCGATGGTCGTCAACCCGAGCATGACTAGTCGTTATCTGATTGTTTGGTCTTCAGTGTACGTTCGAAGATATCGTCGGCATCTTCTTTATTGTAGCGTTGTTTCTTTGTGCGAGCATTTTCTGGCATGCGTTTTTCAGCACGATCCATAGCCTGGCGCAAGGCGATTTCCATGAAGGTAGGATCTGGAATAACTTCCTCTTCCACTTCTTCAACTTCTTCAACCTTGGCTTTCTTGCCACGGCGACCGCCTTTGGGGGCTTCAATCATTTCTTCTTCGGGAGCTTCCAAAAGGGCTTTCACGCTCAGCTTGATTTGCTTTTTGCGTTTGTCAACTTCGAGAACCATCACATCCACTTCGTCGCCGACTTTGACAACTTCCTGGGGAGTGCGCACAAAATTGTGAGCCAATTCACTAACGTGAACAAGACCGGGGCGTTCAGCACCGATTTCAACGAACGCACCGAAAGTTTCGAGGCGAACGATGGTGCCTTTGACAGCCATTTCGGGTTTGAGGTCACGCCATTCATAAGCCAAAGGCTCAATCATGGTCAGGCTGATGTGATCTTTTGCCATGCGCTTAATCCACACGGTGACAGGGTCACCAGCTTTGAGCAAGTCTTCAGGATTTTGGACGGGGGCTTTGGGATCCTTGGCGTCGATGACCTGGGAAATGTGCAGAAATGCCGGCAATGGTGAGCCGATATCTACCAACACGCCTTGGAGCGAGGTCTTTAAAACCTTTCCTTCAAATTTTTGTTTGGCCTTGTAGGGCTGAGTATCATTGGTTTGGTTGACGTCGGTTTCCATATCATTTCTCCATAAAAGGTTAGTTCACAATCTAGTAGTATACCGCTCAGAATTGAAAGTGTCAAACACTTTTCTCTACTTTTCCTTGCGTTATTCCTTCTATTATGATTTCAAAAGTAAAACACTGCTCAGAAGCAACATCTGCGCAATGTGATAGGTCATAATAACCCAAAATCTTTCATGTGGAATGCGCTTTTCAAGCCTGCCTAAGGCAATCATTAAGTCCGAAAGCGTAAAGAAGCTGGCACCCACGCCTGCCATCACGGCAGGCACCTTACCCCAACCTTCACGCGCAAGGCTTAACCATGCCACAAGGGTCATTCCAGCAACTAGAACACCATAAATCTTGAAAAGATGCTTTTGAATGCGTGGCACAGATGAGCCCTTACATTGCGTTTCGATATAAATGCTAAAAGCGAGCACAATGACCAAAAGGACAATTACAGCCGGAATGTAAACCCAACCAGGCACGGCCCACTGCGAAAAGCCGTACACATACGCCACATGCGCCAAGGCGAATGCCGCCATGCCCGCGATAAAATAGCGCGTGCGCTCCGCCATCAAGAAGACGTCCCCAATGACCGAAAAAACCAAAGCGATAAAAAAGGGCAACCATGGCATTGAAAGCCCGCCATGGTAGGCAAAAAAGCCAATCATTGCCAGCAATACCAAAGGTTTGGTCGCATGATAAAGCTTCAGATTGTCCCGATAAGCCCCAATCCAGTTCGCTGCACAAAGGCCTACAATCAAGACATAAAAAAGAATGGAAACCGTGTTTGTCATTTCTTTTCACTCAAACCCAACTGTCTCAGGAATCTTTCGTCGTCTTTCCAGTCCTTTTTGACTTTGACATTCAAATCCAAAAACACACTTTCTCCACTCATGGCTTCAATATCCTTACGAGCCTGGGAACCGATTTGTTTGATCATTTGCCCGCCCTTACCTATGACGATGCCTTTTTGGGCTTCACGTTCCACATAAATGGTGGCATTGATGTAAACCTTGCCCTCTTCACGTTCGCTGAATTCATTGACCAAAACTGCCACGCTATAAGGCACCTCGTCCTCCAGATTGCCCATAGCTGCCGCACGTATCATTTCGGCAGCAATATCGCGCTCGAAATCTTCCGTGATCTGTTCTTCGTCATAAAACTGGGGTCCTTCGGGAAGCATAACCTGAATAGTATTGAGCAAATCCTGCAAACCCGTCGCACGAAGCGCGGAAAGCTTTTGAACCACCGGCGACTGACCTTCTGCAAAGAGTTTTAGGTAAGCCTCTTGGTTTTTCTCCTGGTTTTGGGACTGCCCCACATCCGCTTTATTCATCGCCAGAATTATTTTGGCTTCAGGGTTCATGCCCTGAATAAGGTCAACCAAACTGGCATCCATCTTGGCAGGCGGATTGGTGGAATCGGCCATAAAGAGAATGATGTCTGCATCCTGGATGGCCATTTTTGCTTCGGCGTTGATCGCCAGGCTCAGTTTGTCTTTAGACTCATGTAAGCCCGGTGTATCTACAAAAATGATTTGCGCGGACTCGCTGGTGAGAATGCCTAATTGACGGCGCCGGGTGGTCTGCGGCTTGGCACTGATACCGGCAATCGGCTGCCCTATCAGCGCGTTCATGATGGTACTCTTGCCAGCATTGGGCTTACCCACAATTGCCACAAAGCCAGATTTGAAAACAGGTACTGCATTGGAGTCGGTCATAATATCTCTTTTCTAAAGTCGCAATCGAACTAATCCCTGGAGGAAGTCATTTTCTTTTCGTGGTCAAGAAGCCAGGCTTTGCTATCCAATCCGCCAGGTGCAGAAAAGCCATGCAAACGCCCTTCACTGCCCAACACACGATGACAAGGCACAACAATCAACCATTGATTATGTGCCACTGCGGTGCCCGCCGCCCGGGCAGCTTTTGGACGACCAGCCCTTGTCGCCAGCTCCTGGTAACTCAGGGTCTCGCCAAAAGGCACCTTCATCAGCATTTCGGTTATTTTACGCCTAAAGGGGCTTAAATCATCCAACATCAAAGGCAAATCAAAAGTTTTTAAATCACCAGAAAAATAAGCATGAAGTTGCTTAATGGCTTCTTCGGCCAGGCGATCATCCTCATCTGGAACAAAATCCTCTGGTTCAGGTTCTTCTTCCAACGGGCGTTCGTCCAGCATTTCCGGATAAAAGTCGAGCAATTGAATGGACAAGATTTTACCCTCTTCAATCGCCAATTTCATGGTGCCCATGGCGGTATTAAAATAATATTCGCTGTGTGTATCGTTCAATTCAACCTCAATCTATTGACACCCTCAAAGTGCCTGAACACCTGAATGGATAAGTTATTTGTGTGCATTATGACGCTTTAATAAGCTAACGAGCTAATTATACTTGCAACACACCGACTTTTCGTAGGGTAAGCGTAGGTTAAGCGTCAAGCATATAAGGTAAGGCTCGTGTATTATAGAATTTGAAAGGGCGACTTTTCTTCTTCTCTCCTCCTTAATACATAAGTGCCGCGGCCGGCGTCCGCGGCACTAGTGTTTAAGGCAAAACAATATCACCCCATAAAAGACATGATATCCCATCTTTTATTGCTTATAATAGAACCATCATCGACACTTAAGGAGACATGATGAGCCAACAAGACATCTACCCCATCGAAATCGCCGGCGTGAAGCGTGACCTGCGCCTGTTTGAAGTCAAACCCGGATTGCGCATCGCCATCCTCAACATCCTCGGTGATGTTGAACTGGTTGAAGCCTGCGCCGAAGAACTTGCCAAGCGCCTCGAAACCATTGATTATGACGTGATCCTCACCGCCGAAAGCAAGAGCATCCCCATCGCCCACATGCTTTCGCGTGCAACCGGCATTTCCTACATCGTGCTACGCAAAGATTACAAGCCCTACATGGGCGAAGCCGTCCGTTCGGAAACGCTTTCCATCACCACTGGCAAACCCCAAACCCTGCTGCTTGACGAAAAAGATATCCCCCTCATCCAAAACAAAAAAGTAATCGTTCTGGATGATGTCATCAGCACCGGTTCTACCCTGCAAGGCATGCACCTCATCGTCGATAAAGCCGGTGGCGAAGTGGTCAAAGAAGT
>CAZUZM010000015.1:21577-24179 GCA_964624615.1 uncultured Anaerolineaceae bacterium | reverse complement strand
GTCATCCTCATGGATGCCGATTTACAAAACGACCCGGCTGATATTCCGTTATTACTCGCCAAACTGGATGAAGGTTTTGATGTTGTAAGCGGTTGGCGCAAGGACCGACAGGATAACGCCCTAACGCGCAACCTCCCCTCTCATATTGCCAACAAGCTCATTTCAAGCTCAACCGGCGTGAAGCTCCATGATTATGGCTGCACCCTCAAAGCCTATCGCCGTGAAATTTTGGATAACGTCAAACTGTATGGTGAAATGCACCGTTTTATTCCGGTCTATGCCTATGAAGCCGGCGGTAAAATCACTGAAGTCGTGGTGCAACATCACCCCCGTAAACATGGCAAAGCCAACTACGGGCTCGAACGAACTTTCAAAGTCGTTCTGGACTTAATCACGGTCAAGTTCTTGATGGCTTTCTCCAAAAAGCCAATTTATCTCTTTGGCGGTGTTGGTATGGCACTGATGATAGTCAGTTTGGGGCTTTTCCTCTGGCTCGCCATCCGGCGAATCGTGGCACAGGTCTCAGTGCTTGGTTCACCCTGGTTCCAAATCAGTGTGATGATGTTTATTCTCGGGTTCCTGGCAATTTTGTTAGGCTTGATAGCAGATTTTGTGATGCGTACCTATTTTGAATCACAAGACAAGAAAACCTACACGGTAAAAAGGGTCCTATCACCGACCCAAAAACCTGAATAACCTGAAAAACAGGCAGGGTTAGTTACAAGTCTTGGAAGATTTTTTCCGCGTTGGGAACCAATAAGTTGACTTCCCCACCGCGATAGCTGGCTTCTGGACGATAGAACATCAAAATTGGCACCAGAACTTCTTGCACCCAGGCATTGTTTTCCTCGTTAAAAGGTCTGGAACTGTCCTGAATATTGGTTGAAATCGAGTCGATGACAATCGCCTTATAGTGGTGCTTAGACAGCTTGGAATAGAATTCTGACAGGTACGTTTTATTAGCGCCCATCGCCATTTCCATCAAAAAGACCTTTTCATAGTTCGCCACCATGGATATATCCTTGAGCTCGTCAAACACCAACAGTTGCCTTTCGGAGATAAACAAGATGTCACCAGGTTGGTGTTGCAGCGCTTCTAAGTCCGTTTTTAATATGGACAATTCAGCTTTTTGATGTTCATCTGTTTTAAATTGCCATGTTCCAGCACGCATAAAAGCAAAAAAGACAGGCACGATGACGGCGACTGCTAACCAAAAGGGTTTAGTCTTCCAAATGGGTTCAGCTTGAATGTAGTCTTCTTGGGCAACCGCATCTTCAAGCTCCAACTTGCCAGACAGTAAATATGCAGCAAAAACAGCCCACAAGAAGATAAAAGCATCCAAGTTATGTAAATCGCCACCACCGCCAATTTTGACGCTTACCACCACCCCACCGGCAAAAAACGCGCCTAAAATCGCTGCCATGCCAAACCACCGCAGCCAATGCACCTGTTTCCATTTCCCATCCAGGCGATGCAAAAGCAGCTCTAACAATGGCCAACACAGCAATAAAATGCCTGGCAAAATACCCAAAAAGAACGTTTTATTGGGGATAAGGCGTTCCCAAAGCAAAGCCGAAGAAAAAGCCGAGTCAAAATTACTGGCGAGTTCACCGCTCAAACCGATGTAAGCTTTTTTACTTATCCAGGCAGCAGCCAAACCCAGCAAGATCCAAATAAACGGCCAGCGCAAATAGGCAACCCACTTTTTCTCCGTCAATGGTTCCTCAATAAGGTAGATTAAGACCGCCAAAAGTGCTGGTAAAGGCATCCAGTTCACACGGCTGATGCCTGCCCAAACTGAAGCCAACACGACAAATATCAGGGTGATCCATGGTTTATCCTTTTTGTAGCCATACAAGACCAGCAAGACGCAAACCACCATGTGGTAATAAACCGCACCTTGGAAAAAGAACAAAAAGAAATAGAGCGTCACCCAGAACACAGGCAACTTCAAGCCATTTTTTACACGCTTAGCTAAGACAATGGATGTCCACAAGGTCATGCCCAGCCAAAGTAACACCTGCCAAATGCGATGCACCAGGATATCCCGAATGCCGACGAAAAATGGGACAGCTTGCATCAAGTAACGACTGGGATGCAGCACCGGCAGGGGCAACTTCTGTCCATAAAGCTGCCGTGACGCAAAAAGCGAGGCGTTGTAATAGCGACTGCCCTCAGACCAACCCAAAGAAAAAGCGCTTGGGCTAATCTCGTTAACAAAAGCAAAAGCGCGATGCAAGACGCCAAAACTAAGTAAAAGAAAAGCGAACTGCAAATAGATTGAGTGACTTTGATCGTTGGCTTGCAGCACCATAGCTGCCAATCCAGCTACAAAAACCGCTACGACCATGCGTCCCGCACCATAACTCAAAAACCCAAAATGCAACGTAAAGAAAAGCACAGAGACCAAAAGGATCACAGCCAAACAGATACCAGCCAAAACTTTTGGGGAGCCTTTCAGGCGAAGCACGATTTCTTTTTTCGGCTCAATCGTGATTGTTAACAGCAAGGCAACCAACACCAGAACCCCTAAACCTGCCATAGCCAAAAACCAAATATTGCGCACATGGATGCTATCGTAAAGATACCAAGCGATACTTGC
>CAZUZM010000015.1:0-21477 GCA_964624615.1 uncultured Anaerolineaceae bacterium | reverse complement strand
TTGACCGAAATAGGCAGCAAAGTGATGAAGTAAGTGATGCTCCAGATGCCCGCCACGTGATGAAAAGCCAGGCTTTCGCCCATGCCTTCGATTAAAAGGGTGATAATAAGATAGATCGCCAATTGGTGAACCAGCGTAAAACCCAAAGCTTTCATCAGCGATTGTGGCCTCTTAAGCCAAAACCGCAAGCTATCAAAAACCTTTTTTATTCCCTTGCGAAGCTTCTCAGCCAGCCTTTTGAACATTGGCACTTTTTTTCTTACAATCTGCGGTTCCGCATGTGCTTCACCATCAGACTCTTCAAGTGTGTGCCCGGGTAAAGCACCAGCGACCAATGGCGTAAGGGTTTCCAATCCACTTTCTAGAACCTTTGGTTGTTTCAGAAAACTGATAAACGCTGGAATAGAAAGGGGCAGCGCAAGGGTCATGCCACTCATGCCCACAATACGATCTGCAATCAAGGAAGCCGCAGCTAAAGCGCTATCCATGCCGGCACGGATCGCTCCAGCCAACCTAAAGACATCCCCACCGATGGTGGTAGGTAAAAAGTTTGACGCAAAAAGACCTGCAAAGGTCAGTTTGAGCACATCCTTTTTGGAAATAGTAGCATCCTGAGCCGAAAGTAAGGTCTGCCATCTAAAATAAGTTGCCATTCTGGAAACAAAAACCAAAACAAGAACCAAAGTAATTCGCCACCAAGCCAATCGGCGGATGGTCTCCCAGGCTTCCGCCCAGCCAACCTTCGAAAGCAGCCACACCATAATCGCCAAAGAAAGGATGCTCCCCACCCAACGAATGATGGTATTGACCTTCTTTTTGCTATCGTTTTGCATAGTCCAGATTATACACGTTTACAAAAAATGCTTATACTTATGAGTAGATAAACTTATGAAGAAAAGCATAAACAACAGGAGACACCATGAGCCAGCTAACCGCCATTGACCCACATGATTTTATGACGAAACCCCATCAACTCTTCCACAGAGATTGGTTGCTCCTGACCGTTGGTGATTTTGCCAAAAAAGATTTCAACTGCATGACGATTGGCTGGGGCAGTATCGGCACAATGTGGAATATGCCCTATGTGGCGGTGGTCGTGCGCCCAAGCCGCTATACCTGGCACTTTATGGAAAAGTACCCAGACTTCACATTAACGGCTTTTTCAAGAGATTATCAAAAAGATTTAGGCTATCTTGGCAGTTATTCCGGACGCGACGGCGATAAGCTCGCTCATACCCAACTCACGCCGATCGCTGCCCAAAAAGTAGCCTCACCCACTTTCGCCCAGGCTGAACTGAGCATCGAGTGTCGTAAGATTTACACTTCAGACTTTGCACCGGCACAATTCCTCAAACCTGAAATCGAAACCTATTATCCCGAAAAGGATTACCATCGCGTTTATTATGGTGAGATTTTGTCTATAATGAAGGCGCTTTAATCGGCAGTTTTATCTGTTTTTAAGTTATAATGAAGTCATCATATTTTGGAGGATGCAAATGTCCGAGAAAAAAATTCGCGTGTTAATCGCCAAGCCTGGGCTTGACGGCCATGATCGCGGTGCAAAAGTTGTTGCCCGCGCACTCCGTGATGACGGTATGGAAGTCATCTACACTGGCTTGCGCCAAACCCCAGAAATGATTGCTGAAGCTGCCCTGCAAGAAGACGTGGACGTCGTCGGTTTGTCTATTTTAAGTGGTGCTCACAACGCATTGGTGCCCCAAATCATCAAAGACCTCAAAGAAAATGGTCAGGATAATGTGGTCGTCTTTTTGGGCGGCATCATTCCTGAGGATGACATCAAAGGATTGCTCGACCAAGGTGTCCACAAGGTCTATGGACCTGGAACGGATACCCGCGAAGTCTGCAAAGACATCCGCGAAGCGATCTTGGCTGAGGCATAGGCATGCCCGCTGAGCAAATAAGCGAACTCAGAAAGGGCAACAGACTTGCCCTTTCTCGCATTTTAAGCCAAATTGAATCGGGTTCTGAAAAAGGCGTGCGGGCTCTTGAGCAGCTCTTCCCTTACACCGGTCAAGCCCATAAAATCGGCATCACCGGACCTCCTGGCTCTGGCAAAAGCACTTTGGTGAATGCTATGGCACGCGCCTTTCGTGACCTGCCCACGCAGCCAAAAGTTGCCATTATCGCTGTTGACCCCACCAGCCCATTTACCGGTGGCGCCATTCTTGGTGACCGCGTGCGCATGGTCGATTTACAAGGTGATAAGGGCATTTTTGTCCGCTCGATGGCATCCCGTGGCGCTTTAGGCGGTCTGGCGATGCAAACCGAGATGATGAGCCAGGCTTTTGACGCCGCTGGTTATGACTACATCATCATCGAAACTGTTGGTGCCGGTCAAAGCGAAGTCGACATCGTCAACCTTGCCCACACCACCTTGGTTGTAGACGTGCCTGGCATGGGTGATGACATCCAAAGCATCAAAGCCGGCATCCTCGAAATTGCCGACATTTTGGTCGTCAACAAAGCCGACCATTTGGGCGCGGATCAAAGCGTCAAGCACCTGCAAAACATGATCGCCATGGGCTACCGCGCACTGCGCTACGCCGGCGGCAAACACATGCTGCATGAAACCATTACCCAACAACAAGAAGAAGAAAGCCCCACCCAAGCTTGGATTCCGCCAGTACTCAAAACCATCGCCTCGGACGGTGTCGGGATCAAAGAATTGACCGAAGCCATCATCAAGCATGGCGCATATCTCAAAGAAACCGGCTTGTGGGAAGAAAAAGCCACATCAGCAATTACAGAAACGCTACGAAAGTTGATTATCAGCCGCCTTTATAAAGATTGGCGACAATCGGTGCCAGATGACGACCTCCAGCAGCTTATTCACGAAGTCAGTCAAAGAAAAACGCATCCACATCAAGCCATTGAGCATTTGCTGGCGTATAATAAAACAACACACATTAAATCGGAGTTATGACCTATGGAACGAACCTTAATCAAAGACCTGCCCCAAAAAATTGGTGAAGTGGTCAAACTAAAAGGTTGGCTGCAAGTATTACGCGACCAAAAAAGCATGCAATTTCTTATTATTCGTGACAATACGGGCCTCGCCCAGGTTGCACACTGGAAAAAAGGCAACCTTGAACTTGCCGAACTTATTTCAACCGTCGGCACCGAATCGGCGATTACCCTAACCGGCAAAGTCGTTGAAAATGAAGTTGTCAAGCTGGGTGGCATCGAAATTCAGCTTGAAACCCTCCATGTGGATAATAATGCCGAATTGCCGTTGCCCTTCGAGCCTTTCGCCGAAACATTGCCCGATATGGATTATCGTCAAGACTGGCGCTACCTCGACTTACGCCGCGAACGCAATCGCCTCATCTTCGAAGTTCAAACCACGCTGGAACACGCCATGCGTGAGTTCTTCGTAGAGCACGGTTTCATCGAAATGCACTCGCCTAAGATTATGGGTACGCCCAGTGAAGGTGGTGCGGAAGTCTTCCACATCGATTATTTCGAACGTGATGCCTTTTTGGCACAATCACCCCAATTCTTCAAGCAAATGGCACAAGCCGCCGGTTTTGAGAAAGTTTTCGAAATCGGACCAGTTTTCCGTGCCGATCCCAGCTTTACTTCCCGTCACATGACCGAATTCACCGGCGTGGACTTCGAAATCTCTTGGATTGAAAGCCATGAAGATGTGATGACCGTTATGGAAGAACTAATGGCTTATAGCTACAAAGCTGTCAAAGAAAAGCATGGTGAGAAAATTAAAGAGGTCTTTGACGTCGAAATCGAAGTACCCACCACACCTTTCCCACGCTTGACCATGGCTGAAGCCTATGCCATTCTGAAAGATATGGATTACAAACTGCCCCCCGAGAAAAAGGGTGACCTCGACCCAGGTGCTGAGCGCGCTTTGGGCGAATACGTCAAAGAGAAATACGGCAACGACTTCGTCTTTGTTAAAGACTGGCCTGCCACCGTACGTGCTTTTTACCATATGCGTTTTGAGGATCAACCCCTGCTCACCATGAGCTTTGACCTGCTTGGTAAAGGGCTCGAACTGACCACTGGCGCACAGCGCGAACATCGCTACGAAGTGCTCAAAGCCCAGGCGATTGAAAAAGGACTCGGCACGGAACTGTTGCAAAACTACCTCAACTACTTCCGCTATGGCTGCCCACCCCACGGTGGTTTGGGTCTTGGACTCAACCGCCTGTTGATGGTCATGCTCAACCTGCCCAGCATCCGTGACGCAGTTTACCTCTTCCGTGGTCCCAACCGCTTGGAACCCTAGGAGAACCAATGCCCATCATCTACGGCGATAAAGTACGGCTACGCGCCATCGAGCGGACCGATATTCCGCTTTTCTTGCGCTGGATTAACGACCCTGAAGTCACCGAATTTCTGAGCAATGTCTTTCCTTACAGTCTCGAAACCGAGACGCATTGGTTTGACTCCATGCTCAAAGGTCCCATGGAAGAACATCCGTTGACAATCGAGGTTAACATCGCCTTAGCAACCAACGAAACGCCTGATTGGCTCCCAATCGGCACCTGCTCCTTTATGGCGATTGAGTCCATCCATCGCAGCGCAGAAGCCGGCATCTTTATCGGTGATAAGGAGTATTGGAACCAGGGTTACGGCACTGAAGCTATGCGCTTGTTGCTCAAATTTGGGTTTGAAGACCTCAATTTTCACCGAATCTGGTTACGTGTGCTCGAAAGCAACCATCGCGCACGCAAAAGCTATCTTAAAGCCGGTTATGTCGAAGAAGGACGCTATCGTAAAGCTGAATTCAGACATGGTATGTATAATGACATCATCCTGATGAGCATTTTGCAGGATGAATGGTTTACAAAGAAACAAAAGGAAGGTTAATACATGACATCTCAACAGCCCGACCATGGCATGCGATATGGTAATATTCGCCTCTTTGCAGGCACCGCTTCAATGGAGCTTGCTCAGGAAGTTGCTGACTATCTTGGCCTTGAATTATGTGGCCGCGATATAATCCAATTTACAAACGAAAACCTTTTCGTCAAACTACATTCTTCAGTACGTGGTCAAGACTGTTATGTCATTCAAACCACTTCCATGCCGGTTCATAAGAACTTGATGGAATTGCTCATTATGGCGCAAACCCTCAAACTCGACTCTGCTGGTCGTATTACCCTGGTTTTCCCTTATATGTGCTATGGCCGTTCCGACCGCAAGGACCAACCGCGCGTGCCCATCACCGCAAAACTGGTCTGCGAAATGATTGAAATTGCTGGCGCCGACCGTTACATCACCATGGATCTGCATGCCGGCCAAATTCAAGGCTTCTTCTCCATCCCCGGTGATGTGCTTTCCGGCTACCATATCATCAAGCCTTACCTCACCAACATGCTTCCTGAGCTCACCAACCCAGTTATCCTCACCGCTGACCTTGGTTTTGCCAAGCATGGCCGCCGTTACGCCATGGCGCTCAACATTCCGCTTTCATTCATTGAAAAACGCCGCATCGACAACCATGACCACACCGAAGCGCTCAACCTGATTGGTGATGTCAACCATCGCGACGTCATTTTGATTGACGACGAAGTGGATACTGGCGGCTCGATTTGCGAAGCGGTAGAAACGGCCAAACTCAATGGCGCGCGAGATGTCTATGTGGTGTTCATCCACCCTGTGCTTTCTTCGAACGCCGCCCAAAGACTGGCTGCCCTGCCTGTAAAGCAATTCATCACCACTAACACCATCCCACTGACCGAAAGCCAAAAAGCCGCCTTTGGCGACCGTTTGACGGTGCTCAGCATTGGACCTTTGCTCGGTGAGGTGATTAAGCGCACCAACGAAAGCACTTCTGTTGGCGCGATGTTTAACGAATAATGCCCGAACTGCCGGAAGTTGAGACCATCGCGCGCAATCTAGCGCAGGGTGATTTTCAGACTCCGTCGCTTATCGGTCAAAAAATAGTTGGCACCTCGGTATTTTGGAACCGCACGATCGCTGAACCTGACCTGACCACCTTTCAGTCGGCCATCGTAAACCAAACAGTACAAAACATTTCAAGGCGTGGCAAGTTCCTCATCATGGGACTCGACCACGCCTTTTTGCTTATCCATCTGCGGATGAGTGGCGACCTCATCATGCGCCAGGCTGAAATCACATTGCCTTTGACTAAACCGCTGATACCTCATGACCATGTTACTTTTCACCTGGAATCCCACTGGCATTTGGCTTTCAACGATACCCGCAAGTTTGGCAGGGTTTGGCTGACTCTCGACCCAAGCCAGGTTTTAGGCAAACTCGGTCCAGAACCTTTTGATTCCAAACTTACTGGCGCAGTCTTTTTTCAAAGGTTAACAAGCCATCAACGACAGCTAAAAGCGCTCTTGCTCGACCAAAGTTTTCTGGCAGGCTTGGGAAATATTTATACAGATGAAGCCCTTTTTCAAGCCCAATTACACCCAAAGCGTCTCTCCAATACGTTGTCAGCTGACGATGCCAACCGACTGCTACGCGCCATCCGCAAAGTTCTGCGCCTGGGTATCGAACACAATGGTGCCAGCATCGATTGGGCTTACAAAGGTGGCGGGTTCCAAAACTACTTCAAGGTCTATCAACAGACCGATAATCCCTGCCCACGCTGCGGTCAAGCCATCCAAAGAACCACAGTCAGCCAACGCGGAACACACTTCTGCCCCAGGTGTCAACCGCTATAAAACCACCTTACCAATCATAAAAATGAAATGAGGCACAAATGAAAAAGTTGATTAGCTTTTTGAATAGGCTGGAAAAAGCAAAAATATATTACCGCTTGTCAAAGGTCAGAGAAGACTTTGTAATGGTTGAAATTGCCGTTCCAGGACAGCGATGGGAAGTTGAATTTTCTGAAGACGATGTTGTCATTGAAAAATTTATCGCCGATGGAGCCATTTACACCGAGAGTGAACTCGAGTGCCTGTTTGCAGAGTTCATAGACTAAACCGGACATTCCAGAAGGAAACTGACATGTATTCACACCTAGCCCCTATTTACAACTACTTCGTTGATTTTAAGGCACGCCTCGCCTTTGAAATGCCCTTTATTTCAGAAACGCTCGAAAGCCTCGGAAAAGACCCAGTCCAAACCCGTGTATTAGATACGGCTTGTGGCACAGGCCAACATGCCATCGCTATATCCCAGGCTGGCTATGATGTATCAGGTTCCGATCTTTTTCCAGAAATGGTGAGTCTGGCAAAAATCAACGCCGACCTGGCTTTACAGAAAATCACCTTTAAAGCCATCGGGTTAGGCAAAAACCAAGCAGCCTTTTCAAACGACGCTGCTTTTGATGCCGCTTTATGTCTTGGAAATTCGCTGCCCCATGTCGAAGGCCCAGTTGCCCTACAAGAAGCGCTTGTAGACTTTTATGCCTTACTCAATCCAAACGGTTTATTGCTTTTGCAAATGCGTAACTTTGACATGATTCTCAAAGAACAACGACGATGGATGGCGCCCCAATCCAAAAAGACCAAAGATGAGGAGTACATATTCTTCCGGTTTTATGACTTTTTGGAGGATGGTAAAATCGACTTCAATATGCTCAGCCTGCACAAAAAGGATGAGGCTCCCTGGCAACCCGTTTTAACCAGTTCCAAGCTTTTTCCAATCCTTTCCAATGATCTTAAGACACACCTTTTGGAAGCCGGTTTTAAGAACGTTCAATACTTTGGTTCGCTGGATGGGCGCGCTTATGAAGCCATGCAAAGTGACGACCTCGTCGTTATAGCCCGGAAATAATCGCTTAGCAAAGATATAAATGCAAAACGCGCCTATAAATATGGCGCGTTTCTGTTTCCCCTTACGTTTCGGTCATCGTTTAGCCGACGTAAATCGTAAACTATGATGAATTTTCTTGGCATGCACCTTCCACCATTCAACAGTATCCTTGACCGTATCCGATAAAGTACGCGGTTTGTAACCCAATTCCTTCTTCGCTTTCTCGGAGCTGACATTGGAATTACTCATCAAGGTTTTAATACTATAGGTGGTGAACTTGGGCCTCGTCTTGAAAAGCTTGTAAAAGAATTCAACAATCGGAGCCACCCTTAAAGCTAACCAAGTTGGAATATTAACCGCATGGGTGTGAATGCCAACGGCTTTTTGTACCATGCTGCGTAAGGTTTTGATCGTCAGGCGTTCGCCGCCCAAAACATAAACCTCACCAGAACGTCCCTTTTCTGCTGCCAGAATATGACCAGCCGAGACATCCCGCACATCCACAAAGTCATATCCACCTTCTGTCGAAATCGATGCCCGGCGTTTCATCCAGGTGATAATCATTTCGCCAATTTCCGAAAGTTTATAGTCATAAGGGCCAATCACACCCGTTGGACAAACAACAACGGTATCCAAGCCTTCTTTTGCGGCTGCGAGCACCAACAAAGTGGCTTCTGCCTTCGTTCGGTCGTATAAACCATCCGGATTTTTGGGATCAAACTGAAGATCTTCGTTGACGATTTTGCCTTCTGGCACCCTTTCATAAGCGTGAATAGAGCTCGTGTAAACCAAGCGCTTCACGCCCATTTCTTTGCATATCTCGACAACATTACGCGTACCTTCGACATTGACCTTATGCATCAAATCATATTGGTCCGCTGTCAAGGCAACATAAGAAGCCAGATGAAAAACCATTTCAACGTCTTCCATAGCTTCTCTTAAATCATCCTTCGAAAGGATATTGCCTCGAATAATCTCTATATCGACACCGGTCAAAGAATCGGTCTTTTCTCCAGGTAAAGCCAAAACTCGCACTTGTTTTCCAGCCTTTACCAAGTCCTTGACGAGAACGTTTCCTATGTGACCAGCACCACCAGTAACTAAAATCATCTTTTTCACCTTATACGAGTGTCTATTTAACTATAGCAATTAGAAATCCCCATAGTAATGGATGATTGTCATAGCTTTTGCGCAAGTTGTCATGAATAAGGTATAATTCCATCCAGAAAGTGAGGTTTTTATGAAAATTGCCTTAGGTTCCGATCATGCTGGCTTCGTTCTAAAAGAACAAATCAAAGACTATCTCGACAGTCGCCTGATCGAATATGAAGATTTCGGTACTTTCAACGAGGAAAGCACCGACTATCCTCGCTATGCCGAGCTGGTCTGTAAAGCCATCACCAACCTGGATTTTGACCGCGGCATCCTGATTTGCGGCACGGGTATTGGCATGTCCATTGCGGCAAACAAGTTTCATGGCATCCGTGCCGTAGCCTGCAGCGAACCCTTCTCTGCCATCCTTTCCAAACGTCACAACAACAGCAATGTGCTCTGTATGGGCGCGCGTGTTGTTGGCAGTGGTGCCGCAATGCTCATCACCGAAGGCTGGCTAAATGCCAGTTATGAAGGTGGCAGGCATGAAAGGCGTGTGGGCATGATTACCCGCATGGAACAACGTAACCAGGTTGCCACGCCACCACTCCAGGCAGATCCAAAACCAGAAGGTTTTGCGGGTGGCGAAACACAACCCAACCAGGGGTTTACACCATAGTTAAATGTATAAACTTTTTAATTATTTAACCTAAAAGTTTGTTAACATTCAAACCCTTAATACAATTGATTTTTAGAAAAAAGAGGAAAATATGATTAGATACAAAGTTATTGGCGGTGATCTTCCCGCAGTGAGCCTTCAGTTTGACCAAGGCGCCAGCATCTACACCCAATCTGGTGGTATGACCTGGATGACCGACAATTTCAACATGGAAACCAACATCCGAGGCGGCCTCGGTAAAGGTATCGGCCGCTTGTTCACCGGTGAGTCCTTGTTCATGGTCACCTACACGGCTATGCAGCAAAATGCCGAAATGACCCTGGCTTCCAGCTTCCCTGGCACCATCATGCCCATCCAAATGGACGGCAGCATGGACTACATCCTGCAAAAAGATGCTTTTCTTTGCGCGACACCTGGTGTTGAGCTGAGCACCCACCTCACCCGTCTAGGCGCTGGTTTGTTCGGTGGCGATGGCTTCATTTTGCAACGCATTCACGGTCAAGGCCTTGCCTTTTTGGAACTGGATGGCAGCATTGTTGAACGCTATTTGCAACCCGGTGAACGCCTTAAAGTTGACACCGGCAATATTGCCTTCTTTGAAGCGACTGTCAAATACTCGGTTGAAACCGTTAAAGGCTTCAAGAATATCCTCTTTGGTGGCGAAGGGCTCTTCCTCAGCGTCGTCGAAGGCCCTGGCCGCGTTTGGCTGCAAACCATCAATGCTAAAGAGTTGGCAAATAAACTGCTCCCTTTTATACCTAGCAAAGGTTAATGCTTTTCTCTTAGCCCCATATAAGAAACCAAAACACCCTCCTTGCGGAGGGTGTTTTTTAACCCTCTCCAGCGAGGCTATAGAACACCTAACATGCCAATTGTTGGTCAAAGCATTAATTTCAAAAATGCCTCTGCCCTCTCCTTGGGACAGCTTGCGTGCCGAGCTTCTTTTGCGAGGCACTAGGGTTAGGGGTGTGGGTCTTTTTTCACTTCAAGAAAACTATCTAAAATCTACAAAGACTTTGTCATATAAAGCTCGCCCAGTTCAAATCCCCGGGCGGCATAATAGGCGCGCGTCCCTACCGCAGCAATGACAGCAATTTTTTGGTAACCGCGTGATTTAGCTATCTCCTCAGCATGGGCAATCAGCGCCTTGCCAATGCCTGCATGTTGCGCCAAACCTTCCTGTTCGGTACCTACTTCCAGCGATTGTCCATACACATGCACTTCCCGGATAATTGCTGCGTTTTGCAAGTCTTCAATCGCCAGGGCGTTATCCTCATCAGGCAAAGATAAGCGTAAGAAACCTGCCAATTTATCTTCATTTGTGTCAAAAGATAGAAAATGCTCCTCAGCACCAGCAGCTTGGTAGCTAAAATCATTAAAAACCAGGTCAGCACTCGCCAATGTTTGACTACGAATTTCTCGACAACGCACACATTGGCACTTTGTACCGCGCTTTTCCATCTCCAAGGCGACATCTTGACGCATACTGGTATTTCTACTCCCCTCCACCACATTAGGGCCAGGGATATCACGAATAACACGGTTGATACGGCAATACCTTGGAACGGTTATCTTGATATCGGCCAACAGATCAAGCAATGTCTTTTCATCATAAGGCTCGTATTCCCCATCTTGCCAATATTGATAAAGCGGGGCACTCGCCAGAAGCTGACAAGGGTAAATCTTGAGCTCATCCGGATTGACCCCACCTTCTTCCCACAAGCGCGCAAAATCCTGCCGATCGGACTCAGGCGTAGCACCAAGCAAATTTGGCATCCAATGCGCGGTAATCTTAAAGCCTGCTTCACGCAAAAGCGCGGTGGCTTGAAGTGTGGTCTGGGTGTCATGCCCACGGCAATTTTTCCTCAAAACTGTGTCATCCATGCTCTGGATGCCAATTTGAATTTTGGTAACGCCTTGTTTGCGCAGCAATTTGAGTTCTTCAATGTTAATGAGGTCTGGGCGTGTTTCAATCACCAATCCGACATTGCGCCTTTCTGCTGTCACATTACGCGCTTGAACGTCATAAAGAGAAACTTCGCCTTGGTCATCCAATGGATTTTCGCCATTCAAAGCTTCAAAACAGCGACGCAAAAACCATTCGCGGTAGTCTTTTGGATAGGCTGACCAACTGCCGCCTAAGATCAAAAGCTCAATTTTATCGGTTGGATGCCCTACATCATGCAAAGCTTTCAGGCGCGAAGCAACTTGGCGATAGGGATCAAACTCATTTTCAACACCCCGGCGTGCACCAGGTTCATCCGGAAGATAGCTTTGAGGCATCCCAGCAATGGTTGGGCAGAAGACGCACTCACCAGGACAAGGATGCTCCTTGGTCAACACAGTCAACGTCGTTACACCCGAAAGCGTGCGAATCGGTTTCATGCGAATTTTTGCCAGCAGCACCGGGTCTTCTTCCCAGACTTCGGTCTCAACCAACCGGCGATAAGCTGCTACCAAAGCATGTTTCGCTACAAAACCACCCCCATCAGGCAGGGGATACATGCGTTGAGCTACGCGCATATCCACATCTTTTTGCAAGGCTTCCAGCACTTTTCGCGCTAGAGCCAGTTCATCTTCACTGTAGGTTCGTTTCTTACGCCATGCTTTGCGTTCTTGTTCATCAATCATGCTCACATTGTAACCGTTTTGAGGCTGGATTTCTATGCTTTGCAAACTGGCGTGAATGATACAATTTAGCTATGCCCTACATGAAACCTGAGACCGCCAAAATACTGATCGAGCTCAACCGTGTCTTTTATGAAGACAACGCTCAAAGCTTTTCTTCCACACGCTACGCCATTCAACCCGGTGTCCGAGCCCTTATCAGCACCATGCTAGAAGCAAAATCGATTTTGGATTTGGGTTGCGGCAATGGCAACCTCGCCCTCGCCCTGCAAAAGGCCGGGTTTGAAGGGACCTACCTCGGCGTTGACAATAGCCTCGGTCTCCTTTCCCATGCCATCGCCACCCTGAATGCCTCGCCATTAGGTGCCAGTCGCTACATCTTTAAGACCTTGGATCTCGGTGCAACGCCCTGGCAAATCCAAGAAAACGGGGGTAAATTCGACCTGGTGGTCTCCTTTGCGACCTTACACCATATCCCCAGTTTAAGCTTGCAAAACCAGTTTTTTGAAAACGCAGTGGTGTGTTTAGAGGGTCGTGGTCGACTGATTATCAGCTGCTGGCAACCCCTCAACAGTCCCCGTTTGAAGGCACGCTGCATGGATTGGTCACTAACCGATTTTGACCCAAATGAGCTCGGTGATGGGGACCTGTTACTTGATTGGCGCGCAGAAGATAAACCTGAGAATCAACGCTTGCGCTACGTCCATCAGTTTTCGCCCGAAAAGCTGGAGGCATTCGGCAATCAAGTAGGCCTCCAATTAGAAGAGTGTTTTTTCTCAGATGGCAAAGAAGGCAATCTCGGGCTATACCAAATTTGGCAAAAAACGCCTGACGGTTGTTAATTAAGATTCTGTTTGTTTTTATCCTAAAGCCAAGTCCAGCAACATCATCACCGCAAAGCCCAGCATCACGCCAATGGTCGGAATATCACTATGTCGTGAAGCATTACGTTTAGCTTCGGGGATCAGCTCTTCTGCCACAACATAAATCATCGCACCTGCAGCAAACGCAAGGGCATAGGGCAAAATGCTCTTCATCGACATCACCAAAGCCGCACCTAAAACGGCCGCGATTGGCTCCACGATACCACTCATCTGACCCATGAAAAAAGCTTTACCACGACTAAGCTTTTCTTTGCGCAAAGGCATTGAAACCGCCATGCCCTCCGGAAAGTTTTGGATACCAATACCAATCGCCAAAGCAATCGCACCGGCGAGTGAGGCACCCTCGATACCAGCTGCAGCAGCGCCAAAACCAACGCCAACCGCCAATCCTTCTGGAATGTTATGCAATGTAATCGCCACAACCAAAAGCACACTGCGTTGCCAGGAGCTTTTGACACCCTCGGGCTGTTTTTCGCCAGGATGCAAGTGAGGCAAAACCTTATCCACCAGCCACAAGAAAAATCCCCCAGCCAAAAAGCCGATAACCGCTGGGAACCATTGGGGTACAGCTAAGCCTGAAGACATTTCCACAGCCGGAGATAACAGCGAAAAATAACTTGCAGCAATCATCACGCCCGAGGCAAAGCCTAACATACCATCCAATACTTTTTGGTTAACTTCTTTACTGAGAAAAACGCCGGCAGCGCCGAGGGCAGTCATGCCCCAGGTGAAAAGCGTGCCGAATAATGCTTGGACGATTGGGCTGAATTTTTCAAAAAAGGCTAACATTTCTCTCTCCAGTGATAAGATTATTAAGGATTAACAAGATGACAACAAACAAATTTTACCAAAGCTCATCCCGCCTGAGTAGCGAAAACGACGTTCAGTGCCTTCTAAAGACCTGCCTGGAGGTTCGACAAAAGGACCCCAGCTTGCAAAACACCCAAGCTTTTCGCCTCTTAAACGGCTTTTATGAAGGCCTTCCAGGATTGGTTGTCGATAAGTTTGATCGGACCTTGCTCATTAAAAACTTCGATCGTGACGAGAACGCATTTGATTGGCTTATGGATGCTTGTGTCACTTTTTATAAAACAGCTTTACCAGACCTAAACGCAGTCATCGTCAAAAAGCGACATACTAAAAATGATCAATCCCGTCAAGGCGTGGTACCTGAGGGAAAACCATCAGAAACCATAAAAGAAAACGGCGTTTTATATGCCTTGGATTTGCTTCTGAATCAGGATGACAGCTTTTACCTCGACACCCGCATCTTACGCACTTGGCTCAAGCACAACATGGCTGGTAAAACCGTGCTCAATACCTTTGCCTATACCGGCGCTTTAGGCATCGCCGCATTGGCTGGTGGTGCCAAACACGTCACTCAAAGCGATTTGAGTCAAAAATTCCTCAATGTAGCAGAAAAATCCGCCTCATTAAATGGTTCGGCCGGAGAACACCAAGTCCTCAGCGGAGATTACTTCAAAAGCATGGCACGGCTAAAAAACCAGGGGAAGCTTTTTGACTGTGTCATTGTTGATCCGCCCCTTTTTTCAAAAACGGCTGCTGGAGAAGTGAGTTTGCTCAAAAACTGGGTCAGCCTGGTCAACAAAGCGCGCCCATTGGTCGGCCATGAGGGTTACCTGATATTAATCAACAACGCGCTCTTCTTAAGTGGCGAAGCCTTACAAGCTAAAATACAGACCATGTGCGCCAGTGGCTACATGGCAATGGCAGAAACTATCGATGTTCCCCATGACATCACTGGCTACCCCAGCACCATCATTGAAAAACCGCCAGCAGACCCCAAGCCTTATAATCACCCCACTAAAATAAGCATAACGCGCGTCAGCCGCAAAGATGGCCAACGCGCGTCATGAGATTTTCAGCTATACAGCAATTAATCTACGCGATAGTGCTTGAATTTCTCGGCCTTGGTATTGCAAATCGGGCAAACTTCAGGTGCCTGACCAAATTCAATGTAACCACAAACTGGGCACAGGTAAAAGTCTTTGACATCCAAATCTTTGCCTTCTTTAACCGCTTCGAGTGCCTTGGTATAAAGCTGGGCATGCACTTCTTCAGCTTCCACAGCGTAACCGAACATCAGTTTAGCGCGGTGGTCAATCTTGGTGGCTTCTTCAAGCATTGGGGGATACATCTCGGTGAACTCATAGGTTTCGCCAGCAATGGCGGCCTCGAGGTTCTTCAAGGTTTCCTTGATTTCGCCTAAAGCGCGTAAGTGACCAGCGGCATGAATAAGTTCCGCTTGAGCGGTTGCTTCAAAAAGCTTGGCAACATTGGTAAAACCATCGGCTGCGGCTTTCTTGGAAAAAGCCATATACTTTTGATAAGCCTGGCTCTCGCCACAAAAAGCATCTTGTAGATCTTTAATTGTTTGTTCCATATTTTCCTCCGGGGTAATATTTTATGGGTCCTCTATAGTTTACCCGAAGCCCAGACTTTTGAGTGAAAAAATACCTGTGTTCCATAACCATTTTAAATCTCTTTACAAAAAGTCCAAAAAAGTATTTGACAAGGGTCATTTCGTGTGCTAAAATCTTGTTCTGTTCGGTCAGGAACCGCAACAAACATTTGACCGCGGGTGTAGTTCAATTGGTAGAACGTCTCCTTGCCAAGGAGAAGGTCGTGAGTTCGAGCCTCATCGCCCGCTCTTTCGAGACTGATAGCTGACGTTATCAGTCTTATTTTTAGGCGACGTGGCCAAGCGGTAAGGCAGGAGTCTGCAAAACTCTCATCATGGGTTCAATTCCCATCGTCGCCTCTTTTTCTTGCCTGTTTCCCTTAGCTGTTTTCCCTGCTAACCTCTATTAATCCAAACAAATCCTCCACCACCCAATCGGGTTGATGATCGACTTTTTCCAAATCGGAGCGTTTTGCCTCGCCAGTCAGTACCAAAGCCGTCTTCACACCGGCAGTTTTACCCAGCATGATATCGGTGTACAAGCGATCCCCCACCATCAAAATCTCGTCATGCTCTAAACCCCATTTCAAAGCCAGTCCTTCAACAATGCCGGGATTGGGTTTGCCTAAAATCAAATCCGCTTGGCGTCCCGTAGAGGATTCAATCAACGCCATCATTGCGCCAATATCTGGTGCATACCCACCCAAAACCGGACAATTGACATCCGGATGCGTGGCAAAATAAGGCAAACCGGCGCGCACAAAGTCACAAAACTGGGTCAAACGTGGGTAGGTCAGCTCTGTGTCATAGCCCAACACAACCAAATCTGGCTCATCTTCATCCAAAGCTATACCTGCATCCAAAAAGCTTTGCATCAAACTCTGGGTACCCATCACAAACACCTTTTTTCCTGGTTGATGTCTCAATATGTAATCGATCGTCGCAACCCCGGAGGTGTAAACCCGGGCATCTTCTTCCCGAACACCCAGACCCATTAACTTTTTGCGATAGTCTTCAACGCTTTTGCTACTGTTATTGGTCATAAAAGAAAAAGGTATTCCGCGCTCATTCAAATAAGCCAAAAGCTCAAGCGCTCCGGGCAGCAATACATGCCCCATGTAAAACGTGCCATCCATATCCAACATCACACCCTTGAAAACGTTTTTTACATTTTTCATACGCTTTACAGCCTTCCTTCAATTGAATTCTTAAGCAAATAAGACTACAATATTGTTAGTCTTAATTAACATTACGAGGTAAAAATGAAAACCCTTAGCTATTCTATCCCAAATATCTCCTGCCAACACTGTCTTAACACCATCAAAGCCGCGCTCGAGACCATGCCTGGTGTGGATTTCATCGAGGCCGACATCCCAGCCAAGACCCTTTCCATCGAAGGATCCAACGAACTCGACGATACTGCCATCCGCGCAAAATTGGTCGAGATCGGTTTTCCGGCGAAATAAGCTAAAGTGGCCAATACCCAAGAAATAAACCTCCCTATCCTGGGGATGACCTGCGCCAATTGTGTGGCCGCAGTTGAAAAGACCTTATCTTCCAAACCAGGCATCACAAAGGTTGTCGTCAACCTTAGTTCAGAACGCGCCTTTATCAGCTACGACCGCGGGCAAATTACCCTCGAGAGCATCATCCAAAACATCAAAGAAGCCGGGTATAACGTTGCCACAGGTGAACTTAGCCTGGTTATAAGTGGGTTAAGCGACCCTGCAAGCCAACGCGCGCTTGAAAAACGCATGCAAGAAGCCTTCGGTGTCATTGCGAGCAACGCTAACATCGCCAATGAGCGCTTGACCCTCACTTATATTCCCACCATCATTGATGCCCATGAAATCCGTCAAATCGTTACCAAAGCTGGTTTTAGCATTGCAGCGGATACCGCCTCTGACGACAATGTGGACATTGAAGCCCAGGCTCGACAAAAAGAAATCAGCAAACAACGTAACATGCTCATCTTTGCCCTGGTCTTCACTGTGCCGCTTTTCGTTTTGCATATGGCGCACAGTTTTCACCTGCTGCCGCATGCCTGGATGACCGCGCCCTGGCTGGAATGGCTCTTTTTCGCCCTGGCAACGCCGGTGCAATGGATTGCCGGCTGGAGCTTCTATGTCAACGGTTATAAATCGCTGCGCAATGGCTCAGCCAATATGGACGTGCTCATCGCTATGGGCAGCACCACGGCCTATGTCTATTCCATCCTCATCATGTTAGGTGTCTTTCCAGGTCATGGCTACTTCGAAAGTGCCGCAGTTATCATTACCCTCGTTAGGCTCGGCAAATATCTCGAAACCCGCGCTAAAGGTGGCGCCAGCGATGCCATCCGCAAGCTCCTTTACCTGCGACCTGATAAGGCAACCGTCCTTCGCAATGGTCAAGAAGTGGAAATCAAGGCTGAAGATGTCGCTATCAACGACTTAATTCTGGTGCGTCCCGGCGAAAAATTACCGGTTGACGGTATCGTAACGACCGGCGAAAGTTATGTGGATGAATCCATGCTCACCGGTGAATCAATACCGGTTGAGAAAAAAGAAGGCAGCCCGGTTTACGGCGCCACCATGAACCGCAACGGCAGCCTCACCTATCGTGCCACCAAAATTGGCAAAGACACTGCCCTTTCGCAAATCATCAAATTGGTGGAGGACGCCCAGGCCAGCAAAGCGCCGATCCAATCCCTGGCTGACAAAATCTCAGCCGTTTTTGTGCCGGTGGTCATCGGCATTGCCCTGCTCACGTTTGTGATCTGGTATGTCTTCATCAGCCCACCCGCTAACCCAGAACTGACCCAGCTTTCCCGTGCCATCATGAACGCCGTTGCCGTCTTGGTCATTGCCTGTCCTTGTGCAATGGGTCTTGCCACACCAACCGCAGTGATGGTGGGCATTGGGCGTGGCTCGGAACTCGGCATCCTCATCAAAGACAGCGAAAGTCTTGAAATAGCCGGCACGGTGGACATGGTACTCTTGGATAAAACCGGCACCATCACCCGCGGTCAGCCACGCGTCACCGACATCATCGTGCTCAACCCACAAGATGACCCAAGTCAACTTTTGCGTCTGGCAGCTTCCGCCGAAACAGGTAGCGAACACCCCCTCGGGGACGCCATCCGCGCCAAAGCCCTTGAAGAGGGTCTAAGCCCAATGCCTGTAGAGCGTTTTCGAGCATTAAGTGGTAAAGGAATCCGCGCTGACATTGAAGGACAAACCGTTTTCATTGGTAATCAAGTGTTCCTTGAATCCTATGACGTTGTGATGGAACCTAACACCCTCGACACGCTTCAAAAGCTACAAACTGAAGCCAAGACCGCCGTGATTATGGCAGTGAATGGTAAGGCAAAAGCCATCTTTGGCATCATGGATACACTCAAAGACAGTTCAGTGAAAGCCATACGCCAACTGCATGATCTTGACCTGAAAGTGGTCATGCTAACCGGCGATAACCAGACAACTGCGCAGGCGATTGCCCATGAAGCCGGCATTGACCAAGTCTTCGCAAGTCTCTTGCCCGCCGGAAAAACGGACAAAATCAAGGATTTACAGGCTGAAGCGCATAAAGTGGCGATGGTCGGCGATGGCATCAATGACGCCCCGGCATTAAGCCAGGCGGATGTTGGCATTGCCATTGGGACGGGCACCGATGTGGCAATCGCCTCGGCGCAAATTGTGAGCATGAGTGGTGATCTGATGAATGTACCGCTTGCCATTCGACTTTCACGGAGAATTCTGCGGGTCATTCGCCAAAACCTGTTTTGGGCATTCTTTTACAACACCATCCTCATTCCAGCCGCTGCATTGGGCTTCTTGAACCCCATGTTCGCCGCCCTGGCAATGGCATTCAGCAGCATTTTTGTCGTCACCAACAGTTTAAGATTGAAACGTTTTAAATAACTGCTTCTGGCTATAAAAGACAAAACCCTGAATGACAAAGTCTTGTTGCTATCGTTGAAAAGATTAGTTAGGTATGGCTGCGACAGCCAGGCGATCAGCCCGTTCATTCATTTCGTGGCCAGCGTGACCCTTGACCCACACCCATTCCACCTGGTGTTTTGCCAGTTCCACGTCCATTGCCTGCCAAAGGTCGATGTTTAAAAGCTTGCCGCCTTTACGTTTCCATCCCCGCGCCTTCCAATTGGGCATCCACTCCGTAGCGCCTTGCAAAAGGTAAGTTGAATCGGTGAAAATCCGCACCTGGCAAGCCGTTTTCAATGCCCGCAAGCCTTCCAAAGCTGCTGTAATTTCCATGCGGTTGTTGGTGGTTTCTCGTTCTCCACCGCTTAAAGCCTTTTCAGTCTTTCCTGAACGCATGATTACAGCCCAGCCACCCGGACCAGGATTGCCAGTACAAGCGCCATCACTCCACATATCAACTTTTGGTAAATCAGTCATGGTCACCTGCCTGGATATCTTTGAGTGTTTGTGTTAACAATTCGAGAATTTTGGGGAAATATTGCGCGTCCAAGCCATACAGGCGTAAGGTGGCATCTTGGAAAATACGGCGCGTAACAGCCCAGTTTTCGCCTTCTGGTGCAAGGTAGTAACGCACGCCTGGCACATCCGCCGATGCCCATGCAGGATGACTGGCAGCATATTCTGGCGCAACCTTAGCAGGTGCGTCAATAACGGGCCAGTAGCCATGAACCTCCACCAAAGCGCGTTGTTGGGCTTCTTCCAGTAAATAACAGGCGAAAAGCCAAGCAGCAGATGCCTTGTCTTCCTTGCGTGAATTAATGGCAACACCCAGGCTTTCTAATGCAATGGCACCGCTTCCATCTTCAGTCGGATAGGGCAAGCTAACCCATTGGTCGGCGAACCCTTGACTGCCCATTGCTGCACTTTGATAAGCCAAATCATCCAAATCAGCTTCATAAGCCAACGCTAAACGACGACTAAAGTAATCATAAGGCGTGGATTCCATCCCCACCCAGTGTGAATCATTTTCAAAACTACGTTTAAGCCATTGATAGGTCTGAAGCAGCGTTTCTGAATCGAAGGCCAAATGCTCATTTCCCGGCACAAATCCGCCATTATAGCTTGCATACCATCCTTGAGCTGACCGTGTTGTTTTAGTCAACAAAAGGCCGCCCGTACCATTATTATTGAGGTCCACATCTGCTAGATTAGCTTTCAATCCTGCCATCATTTGCTCAGTGAAAGCCTCATATGTAAAAGGTAAGCCCTGCAATCCTAAATCTTCAGCCCAAGACTGGTTGTAGAAAAGAACACCAGGTTGAAAGGCAATGGGCAAAACATATAGAGGATTCTTTTCATCTTGCAAAGGCGTAAAACGAGCAAAAGGCGAATCACTGTTATAAAACCTCTCTAGGCCATATTGAGCATCACCCACAAAATCCTGGAGGTTATAAATTTCTTGTTCATGCATTGATGAGAGAATGTCGTAGCTTTGTGCAATAATCACATCATCATCCAGCTTTGCCTTAGCGAGTTGCTCCCCCAAGTGCGGTAAGCCATTTCCAGGCACAGCTTTTACCATGATTCCCCATGCATTTTTAAGATTGAAGTCTTCTACAATGGTTTCAAACGCTTTAGCAGAGTTACCATACCAAGGATGTTTCACTGTGAGCGTCAAACCCTTTAAAGCCGCCAGGTCAATCAAAGTCGGCTGGATAGAAGTTGGGCTAGGCAAAATCACAGGGCTTGGTGTTGGTCGTTCCGTCACGGTAGGGCTGGGTATTTCTGTGGAGACAACTGTGCTTGTTGCATCATCAATTTTTTCTTCTCCACGCGCAGCAAGCTGATGTGGTTTACAGGCACCCATCAAGAGTGATACTAAAAGAATAATAACGATTATACGCTTTGGATGTTTCACAATTGCTTCCTTAAAAACAAGGCGGGAATGAATGGGAGTCGAACCCACCACGGATCTCATCAACCCGACACTGATTTTGAAGACCAGGAGGCCCACCGGGACCTAACCATTCCCACCGATAAGTATAGCCTAATTTTCCCCTGCCTGTCCAGATTTTTTTTCACGGCTCATCATACGCATACAAACAAAAATATCATTAGCATGGTTTGACG
>CAZUZM010000014.1:0-24464 GCA_964624615.1 uncultured Anaerolineaceae bacterium | reverse complement strand
ATAGTTTGAAACTCAAACAAACATTGGTTTGACTATAGAACTGGGAATTGTTACACGGTCATGTTCATTGCTTTCTATGGTCTTAATGCGCCGTTTAACTATCCCGGAGATGATTGATTCTAGAATCGATATGCATCAATTTTTGACAAATTAGGTTGACACCGTCATAAAACTGTCTTTATAATCTCAAGTATGGAACGCTATTTATTATATAATTTATTGAATAAAATGCTGTTAATAAACACAGTGTCAAATGTTCCTAATTTGTTGTTTTCATATCTAAAAAAACCTGAGTTTAATATAAAAACCAGGTTTTTTTATTTGGAAAAATCTGATTTAAAGGGGGTTTGCTTAAGCCGATAATAAAACAATAAAAAATATCAGTTAAAAAATACTATAGGAGAAAGTTAAGATGAAAAAGAAGACCCTTTTTAGGGGTTTAGCCATATTTTTGGTTTTGAGTATGTTGCTCGCTTTGTTCCAGTAAGTGCAAGAGCAGAAGATAGTAAACCCCAACAGAAAATTAGTATAACGCAGTCCATTTTGGACGACATGAAAACCAATGGAAAGGCGAGTTATTGGGTGAATTTTGAGAATTCAGCCAATCTTGACCCTGCCTTCTTTATGTCTTGGGAGGAACGCGGTTGGTTCGTCTATAACACCCTTTTCGCTCAAGCAGAAAAAAGCCAGAAAGATGCTTTAGCGTACTTGAGTAATGCTAATGTTGAACACAAATCTTTTTGGATTAACAACACGATTTTGGTTACCCAATCTGATGCCGTTACGCTTGCAGGTATTCAGACTTTTGATGGCGTGAAATCAATCACTGCTTTAGAAGAATACTTCCTTTATGAGCCTGAAGAAACGATGAGCCTTGAAGGTTCCAAAGGTCCTGAAGCCAACTTAGTGTGGATTAAGGCACCAGAAGCCTGGGAATCTGCCACTGGAGAAGGTGTTGTTGTTGCTAATATTGACTCAGGTGTCCGCTATACCCATGAAGCCTTAGTTAATCAGTACCGTGGTAATCTCAATGGCGAGTTTAACCATGATTACAACTGGCTAAATCCTGTAAGCAATGAAGTTGCTCCTCGCGATGGTCATGGACACGGCTCCCATACCATGGGTACGATGATTGGTAACGACGGTAATGGCAATCAAATTGGTGTTGCACCTGGCGCTACTTGGATAGCTTGCGCGGGCTGTCCGGATGGTGCTTGCCCACAAGAAGCTTTGCTGGCATGTGCAGAATTTATGGTTGCGCCAACCAAAACGGATGGCACTGAACCCAATCCATCAAAACGCCCCAATGTTGTGAATAACTCTTGGGGAAACTGTGACCAAAGCTATAACGGCTGGTACCATGATTCGGTGAATGCTTGGCATGCTGCCGGTGTTTATCCTGTGTTTTCGAATGGTAACTCCAGCAACTGTAATTATCCTTCCCCACCACCCATTAATACCGTTGGTACACCAGCGCGTTATGGTAATGTCACCGGTGTTGGTTCCACGGGTAAGGAAAACGGCGAATACGCCACGCACTCCAACAAGGGTCCAACAGATGACCCTGATACGATTAACCCAATTGATGGCCGCGCTGAAATGAAACCGCAGGTCGCCGCACCTGGTGTGCGAATCCGTTCGGCGATTGCTGGAAATGATAGTGCCTATGGTGGTAGCAGTGGTACTTCCATGTCCGCGCCACATGTGGCTGGCTTGGTCGCTTTGATGATTGAAGCTGGACCTTGTTTGGCTGGCGATTATGCCATGGTCGAAACGCTGATCGAAACCACTGCAACAAAAATCTATTACGACGCCGAGAATGATACTCCCGGTGGTGAAGAAAATTATCCTAACTACGCAACGGGTTGGGGTGAAATCAATGCGTTGGAGGCGGTAAACGCAGCCTTTAATGCTTGTGGTAACAGTGCGATTACTGGTGTGATCACTTCTGATGCAAGTGGTAACCCAGTGGTTCCTGGTGCTAAACTCACGGCAACTGCTGAAAATGAGTCATTACGTAAGACCAAAACTGATGACCAAGGACAGTACACGATTAATGTCACCGCTGGTGAATGGACCGTGACAGCTTGGAAGTATGGTTATGATGCTGCAACTGGTGTCATCGCAGTTGGCGATGACGCAACGGTGAACCTTAACTTGGAAATGCATGCTCATCCCGTTATTCATCTCACCGGTAAGGTCACTGATGGCGGTGTGAATGCAAGACATATTCACGGCTATCCACTTTATGCCAAAATCACCATTGTGGCTGAAGGGTTCCAAACCTCGGTTTATACTGACCCCTTTACGGGCGAATATGACGTAGAGCTTTACGGGACAACAGAATACACTCTTACTACCGAGGCGATTTTGCCAGGGTATGAAACGGATGTTGCAACCCTGACCTTTGCTGAAGATACGGTTAGAGACATCCAACTCCATCCTGTTGAAGCATGTACCGCGCCTGGTTATAAGCCTGAATTGCCGGTTTTCTACCATTGGGAAGGCACTAGCCACGGCTTTACTGCAGGTGGCGAAAACTCATCCTGGGCTGCTGGACCCTTTACCAGCGGGCCTGGTCGTGCAGTAAGCGGCAGCAGTGGTATTGCTACCAATCCTGCTGGTAACTACAATTCATACGAAGAAAGTTGGATGGTTTCTCCTGAAATCGACTTGACTTTCTTGGAAGATAAAACGCCAGTTATTCAATACTGGAACTGGCTCTACACTGAAAGCGATTCTTATCTTTGGGATGTTGCTGCTTTACAAGTGACCAAAGATGGTGGCGCAACCTGGATTGACGTCTGGGGACCGACCATGAAGCAAGATACGGATTATTGGAAGAACATCGTCGTGTTGGATCCTACCTACAATGTTGCTAACTTCCAACTCCGCTTTACTTTCTCATCCGATAGCGGTGGAAATCGTGCTGGTTGGTATATTGACGACTTGGGTATTGCCGGCGTGAACCTGGCTGGTTTTACCGAGATCGCAAACTATCACTTTGATTCTGACGACGAGCCGGCGTGGACTGCTGGTGGTGATGCGCAATGGGAAAAGGGAAGCCCGACAACTGGACCCATGGCTGCAAGATCCAACCCCAACGCTGGGCGACTCAACTCAATGGTCCCTATAATAACGATAATGAAAGCCACATCACCTCACCCTCCATTGATTTGTCCATGTATGCAGGTGTTGCTGACCGAGAAGTAATTTTCGAGTGGTACGACTGGTTAGATACCGAATCTGCTTCTGCCAGTTGGGATAGTGGCGGCATTATGATGTCAAAAGACGGCGGCGCTACTTTCAAGCAGGTTGGCAATAACCGCATTCGCAAGGATACAGTTGGTGCCGATATGATTGTCAACCGTCTGGCTGTTCCATCTGAATACCTGGTTGAGAATTTCCAAGTGCGTTTTGATTTCTACGCTGATGGTTCTACCAATGCCATCGGTTGGTATGTAGATGACGTTTCCTTGTATGCCCGTGAGCCTGTTACTGAACTCGAGGTCGAGTGTGTAAAATCGGGTGGCGGATTGGTTGCTGGTTATGTCTTTGACTCCAACTTCCCTGATGAAGATGTCAAATTGATTGGCGCGAATGTTAGCACCGAGAGTGGCGGCGCTGAGACGCTGCCTCATCCTAATCACCCTGAACAAAAAGGTTTGTACTATTTCTTCCAGGGTACGATGGGAGATTCTGAGGATAAAGCGTTTACCGTAACGAAAGACCAGTATGATACCGTGGTTGAAACAAGGAATGTGGCGGTTGATGTTGTAAACCACCATGACTTTAGCATTGGTTCGGGTATGCTTTCTGCTAATCCATCTGCTGTTGAACGTACCATTTTCCTGGGTGATGATCCTGAAACAACAAACCTAACCTTAGTGAATGAAGGCTATGGCACAGCGGAATTTGAAATTACCGAGATGAGCAAAGGCTGGCAACCGTATGCGGTGAATATTCCTGCTTTTACCGGTGAAATCCCCGAGGATGTCGCGCCTACATCTATTTTTAGAAGCCCTGAGTCTAAGACCAGTTCAGGTCCCCAGTTAAAGGCATCTTCTTTAGCCCAATACTTTAATCAGGAAGGCAGCTCACCTGCATATGGTGTTGATTTGCTCGATTCCAAATTGTTCCATTGGGCAGAAGTTGAAAAAACGGATCAACATCGTTTGGTTGGTTCTGTTCCAAAAGAACTTTATGCAGGCGACTTTGTTGATGGCGATTTTTCTGCATTGCATGTGATTAGCACGACGAATAACGGCTATTACAAAATCAACACCCAAACAGGTGAAGCAACTTTGATGAGCACAGTCGTTTTGCCGGATGGAACCGTTGCAACTGGTTTGGCTGGTGCGAATAAGTTCTTCTATGGTGTTGCAACAAAATGTGGCGCAGAATCGCAACTTTTTACCATGCGTGCTGAAACTGGTGCCATAAGTATCATCGGCACAATTCCCAATTCTAAATGCTTGATTGATATCGCATGGGTTCCTGAGCAAGGTGCGTTGTATGGCGTTGACTTGCTATCGGATCACCTTATCAAAATTGATCCTACTACTGGTGTTGATACCTCTGTTGGTCCTTTAGGTATTAACGCGAACTATGCACAAGGTATGGACTATGATGAAGAAGCGGGCATCATGTATTGGGCAGCTTTTGACACTAAAGCTCACCTTAGGGTGATTGATCTGGAAACTGGTGCTTCTGAGCCAGTTGGCGATCTTGGTCTTGGTGAAGTAGACACTTTTGCCATTGCCTCAGGCGGTGGAGATGCTGTTCCCTGGTTATCTGAAACACCTCTAACTGGAACCATTACGCCAAGGAGTGAAACAAACATTGAATTAACATTTGATGTCAGTGGCATTAAGCAACCCGGTGACTATTTTGCTGAACTGACTGTTCAAAACTCTACTCCTTATCCTGGTCCAGTTGTGCCTGTAACTTTGCATGTTGTTCGACCTGCAACTTGGGGCAACATAAAGGGCAAGATGAGTGCAACTCAAAAGTGTGACGAAGACGAACAACCTCTGGCGCGTGCGACAGTTAATCTCTATCAAGGTGAAACCTTAGTTCACACGCTCCGTACAGATAGTAATGGTGATTACAATCATTCATTACCCGCCGGTATTTACACCGTGGAAGTGATTGCACCAAGATATGTGACGACGCGTGTTGAAAACGTGCAAGTCCCAATGAGTGATGAAGTATGGGTCAATATTACTGCACGACTTGATGCCGCTTGTTTGACAGTCAGCGCAGAAACGCTTTATCAAGAACTGGCATTGAATGATACAGCTACCCAAACCCTACGCTTTACCAATACTGGTGCTGCGGATGCTTATTTCGAGTTTGATGAACAAACTGGCGAAGGACCTATTCCTTTTGGTGGCGTTAATCAAGATGTTGAACTGATTCTGGATGATGGCACTTATGATGATGCAATCGGGTTGAACGGTTTGATCCAATTTATGGTTCTAAATCGTTTTACGCCTGATGAAAACCTGTTCCCATTCACCTTGGACCAAGTTCATATTTACTTTGGTGACTCGAATGGTGCTGCTTCGCCAGGTGATTCTTTTGAAGTATATCTCTACCAAAATGCGACCAGTTCTGAAGATCCCGCTGTTGGTTCAGAATTCCTTTACAAACAGGCAGCCCAAGTTACTGGCACGATTCCTGGATGGACGGTGGTTCAACTTGATCATCCCGTGACCTTTACTGGTCCTGGTGACGTATTGATTGGTGCGGGCTTCCTGAAAACTCCTGGCGGGGATTATTATCCTGCCGCGATGGACACGACCCAATCTAATCAGCGGTCCTGGGCTGGATGGTGGGATGGCGAAATTCCTGAAACGCCCACTTTGCCTCCAACCGCGCGGTGGACTTTGATAGATGCTTTGCCTAATTTGGCTGGTAACTGGATGTTACGTGGTTATGGCAGACCAGGGCAAGCCGATATTCCTTGGTTGAGCGAAGATCCTACAGCTGGGATTGTTGAAAAAGACGGTGGCACTTATGATGTGGAACTGACTTTTGACTCAAATGACCTTAGCTGGGGCGATTACTTTGCCAAGTTGAATATCAAGAACATTCCGGACCCGAGAATCACACTTCCTGTCCAATTGCGGGTTATGCCTGATCCTTCCATGGCTTTTATAAGTGGTACGGTCAGAGGTATGGAAGCCTGTAATATTAACCCACAACCTCTTCATAAAGCACTTGTCAATATTTTGGAAGAGGGACAAGTCGTTCAAACGTTTGAGACCATGGATAATGGTTTTTACAAAGTTTCATTGGCACCTGGTACCTATGATGTTGAAGTGTTGTTTGATGGCTTTGAATCTAAGCTCTTTAGAGATATTACCATTGAAACAGGAGAGAACAAAGTCGTCAATGTGGACCTGCGCATTTTGAAAGCTTGTATTGTTGCAGATCCGCAACATGCTGAAAAATGGCTAAAACCCGGAACGACTGGTGAACAGAACCTTGTGGTCCGGAATATTGGTCCTGTGGATGCGAACTTTGAGATTCTCGAGCGCTCTATGCCCGCACCTCAACCCGCTCCACAATCTTCGTTCATCAACCCAGAACCTAGCTATGAACGTAATGCTGACCTCTATGATCCAACCGTTGAGCGTTCAAAGTCTGCTCCACAACGGATGGGTAAGGCACCCGGTGGAGAAACCCAAGCCATGTTGATTGACGAAGGCTTTGAAGGCACTTTCCCACCCGATGGTTGGAAAATCCAATCCCTTTCAACTTTCACTTGGCATCAGGATGATCAAGATGCCTATGAAGGCACCTACTATGCCCAGATGCTCTACGATGAAGGCATGCAAGATCAATCCGAATGGTTGATTACACCTGAGCTATTTATTTCTGAAGGTACGCTGAAGTTCTGGAGCTATGGTAGCACGTCATGGTGTCGCGATATTGATGATAACTGTGATCTTAATGTGTGGGTGCTGGTTGGCGAGCTTGGTGATGAAGAGAATATCTTGATTGGTAAGGCTGATGATGTTTGGCCCCGTGACTGGATGTGGGCTGAATCTAGCTTTGATCTTAGACCCTATCTTACCGGCGGTCCCATCCGTATCGCCATTGAATATCGTGGTAATGACGGTGCTGAAGCAGGGGTTGACGCTGTCAAGATCGACGGTGTTGAAGGCATGGATGTGCCATGGTTAGATGAAAGTCCCTTGAGCGGCGAGTTAAAGGCTGATAGCATGATGACTATCAAGCTTGATTATGACGCGACAGGTTTAGACCTCGGCGATTACTATGCAGGTTTAGTGTTCGATACAACCGAAGGACCTCGACGATTAGTGCCAGTAACCTTGCATGTCGTTGAAGAACTGCCGGTTTACAATAGCTACTTCCCAACAATTATGACCAAATAATTAAGGGAATAATGTTTGAAGGAGAGCTGGGTTTATCCCAGCTTTCTTTTTTTAATCAATAATTCATGATGTTTTTTTGAGAACCTAATGTAATGAAAGTGATAAATCAGTTTGAAAATGTGTGTTTGGATTTCCTTGATTGATAAAAATCTCTGGTATAATAGGCAAGCTTTTATGGTGGGGGTTCGTCTAATGGTAGGACAGCGGACTCTGAATCCGTATGTAGAGGTTCGAATCCTTTACCCCCAGCTATGCCCGTGAAATTGTTTGCGGGCATTTATTTTTAAAGGCATTTCTTACCGAGGTCTATGTAAAGAAAAACCGCATTCAAACATCCATCTGTGTAAAAAAAAGCCACCGGTGCATCACCAGTGGCTTTTAGGGGTTGTGTTTGCTTTAGTCGCGCAAGCTATCCAGAAGCATAGTTATGGTTGCTTTGGCATCGCCAGCGAGTAAAACGGCTTTATCGGCTGGGGCATGATAGAGTGGGTTATCCACGCCAGCGTAACCAGGCTTATCATCAAAGTTACAGAAAATGACATGCTTGGCTTCATCCACATTAAGGATGGGCATGCCGTAGATCGGCGTATCTTCGGCTGTATTAGCGGCGGGGTTGACCACGTCATTGGCACCAACAACGAGCACGACATCGGTATTGACAAATTCTGGGTTGATGTCTCCCATTTCGCGCAGTTTTTCGTAGGGCACGTCCACTTCGGCGAGTAAGACGTTCATATGCCCAGGCATACGACCGGCAACGGGGTGGATGGCGTAGTCGACTTCCTTGCCCATGTTCCCGAGCGTGTCAGCCATCTGTTTGACTAAGGGTTGCGCCTGAGAAAGCGCCATACCGTAACCAGGAACGATGATGACGCGTTTGGCGTCACGCAGCCATACTGCGGGGCCGGCTTGTTCTGCTTTTGGAGCAGCAGCCTGTGGCGCTTCTTTGATGCCTGCCAAAAGGGTGTTCAAGGTGGCTTTAGCGTCACCAGCAAGCAGCACGGCTTTGTCGGCTTCAGCATGGTAGAGCGGGTTATCCACACCGGCGTAACCGGGTTTGTCATCAAAGTTGCAGAAGATGATGTGCTTGGCATCGACCACATCGAGAATGGGCATGCCGTAGATCGGTGTATCTTCGGCAGTATTCGCAGCCGGGTTGACCACATCATTAGCACCCACGACGAGCACAACGTCCGTGTTGGCAAATTCGGGGTTGATGTCGCCCATTTCGCGTAGTTTCTCGTAAGGCACGTCTACTTCAGCGAGCAGCACGTTCATATGACCAGGCATACGACCGGCAACGGGATGGATGGCATAATCCACTTCCTTACCCATTTCGCCAAGGGTGTCAGCCATTTGTTTGACCAATGGCTGAGCCTGAGAGAGCGCCATACCGTAACCAGGGACGATAATCACACGGTGTGCTTCGCGTAGCCAAGCAGCGGGACCAGATTGTTCTTTGGCAACAGGGGCTTCAGATTTTCCAGCTTCACGCATGCCAGCCAGCAGGCCATTAAGGGTTGCTTTGGCGTCGCCTGCGATTAAAACGGCTTTATCAGCTTCGGCATGATAAAGGGGGTTGTCCACACCAGCATAACCAGGTTTATCGTCAAAGTTGCAGAAGATGATGTGCTTAGCATCAGCAACATTGAGGATGGGCATACCGTAGATTGGCGTATCTTCGGCAGTGTTGGCAGCTGGGTTGACCACGTCATTGGCGCCCACAACAAGTACGACGTCAGTATTGGCGAATTCGGGGTTGATATCGCCCATTTCGCGAAGTTTCTCGTAAGGAACGTCCACTTCAGCGAGTAGTACGTTCATATGTCCAGGCATACGACCGGCAACAGGGTGGATGGCATAATCGACTTCGGCGCCATTTTCAGCCAGCGTTTCAGCCATTTGTTTGACCAAGGGTTGCGCCTGAGAAAGTGCCATGCCATAACCCGGAACGATGATGACGCGCTTGGCTTCGCGCAGCCAGTCTGCTGGGCTTTGTTTGGCAGGTGCTGCTTCAGTTTTGGGTGCGGCGGGTGTCACAGCTGGGGCAGTCTTCTTGGGAACACTGGGCGCAGACGTTTTGCCTAAAAGGATGTCGAGCAGCTTGCGGTTCATGGATTTGCACATGATTTGGGTCAGGAGCAAACCCGAGGCACCAACGATGCCGCCCACGGAAACGAGCAAGACGTCGTTAATTGCCATACCTGCAATCGCACCGGCAACACCGGAAAGGGAGTTGAGCAGGGATATGGTAATAGGCATATCGGCACCACCCACACGGATGGAGAAAATGACACCAAAAGCCAGGCTAAAGACACTTGCCAGGACTAGCAAAATGGCTTGCAAGGGTGCACCTTTAAAGTATGCTACTGCAAACAAAGGCACGGTCACCAAGGAAAGGATCAAGGTTAGCATGGTCCAGAATTGGTGGCCTTTGAGCACAATCGGCTTTTGCGGGAAGACTTTGTGAAGCTTGCCAGCAGCAACTACGCTGCCAGCAAAAGTGAGGCCACCGATAACGATGGCTAATCCAGCAGTAATCATGGAGAAGGTGTCGGTTTCATTGCCATTGATGACGGTCAAAAGACCAGCGATCATGGAAGCGATACCACCGAAACCATTCAACAAACCCACGAGTTGGGGCATTTGAATCATCTTTACTTTTCGTGCGACAAAAAGACCGATGCCAGCACCAAGCAGCATGGCGATCCAAAGTTCAACAACGGTGAAAAGATTGAAGTACCAAAGGGTCAACAGAATCGCAAAAAACATGGATATTGATCCAATGAGGTTGCCAGTGACCGCTTTTTTAACCTTGCTCATGAGTGAGATGCCAATCAGAACAGCAAGACTCAAAACGCCAGCGATGGCATAGTAAATTGTTGGATTAAAGTTGCCCATGTTATTTCTCCTCGCTGCTATGGAACATAGAAAGCATGCGGTGGGTAACACCAAAACCACCGACAACATTAATCATTGCCAGCACGATGGCGATTAAACCGAGAGCTTTACTTCCAAATCCAACTGCGAGAGCGGTAACGCTTAGGCATCCCAAAACGGTGACGCCGGAAAAAGCGTTCATGCCGGACATCAGTGGGGTGTGCAGCATGCTAGGGACACGGTTGATGATTTTATAGCCGACAAAAGCTGCAACTATAAACACAACCACGAGAATGGCTTGAATTAGGGTCACAAATCCTCCTTAAATCTAAAAAATGTGGGGGCGTTAGCTGCCCCCACATGGGTTGAAAAAGTTTGTTTAGTCGAGCTCAAAAGCTTCCAGAGCACCTACGTGGACGACTTTGTCATCATAGGTGGTCAGAGCTGATTTGATGATGGGATCATCAAAGTCCATTACGACTTTATCGTCTTTAATCAGGTACTTAACCAAGTGCAAGATGTTTTGAGCAAACATCCAGGTGGAGCTGGTGGGCAGCAGGCCGGGGATGTTCTTGATGCCGATGATGGTCACGTTGTGCTTCTGCTCGGTGGTGCCGGGAGGTGTGATCGCGCAGTTACCACCTTGGTCGATGGAAATGTCGACGATGACGGAACCAGGTTTCATGCTCTTGACCATTTCTTCGGTAATGAGCACGGGAGCAAGTTTGCCAGGAACCAGAGCGGAAAGGAAGATGATATCCATATTCTTAACCACTTCGGCCAGGATAGCGCGTTCTTTGGCGAGGTTCTCGGGTGAGAGGGCTAAAGCATAGCCACCTTCGCCGATAGCGTCTTTGGGGTCAATGCCAAGGTCGATGATTTTAGCGCCGAGGGAGCCAGCTTGTTCGGCAGCGTCGGGGCGAATGTCAGCCGCGTGGACGACTGCGCCGAGGCGTTTGATGGTGGCGATGGCTTGAAGACCACCCACACCAGCGCCAATAACGAGGGCGTTGATGGGTTTAATCATGCCGACGGCGGTTGCCATCATGGGCATGAAAACGGGAAGGTGGTTGGCAGCCAAAAGGGAGCCTTTGTAACCTGCGCAGGTGCTCATGGAAGTCAGGGCATCCATAGCCTGGGCACGAGAAATACGGGGAATACCATCAAGGGTGATGCTGATGACACCCTTGGCAGCTAAATCCTTAACCATTTGGTGGTTAACTGGGGCAGCAGGGTGAATGAAGGTAATCAGATATTGACCTTTGTGCATCAGGTCGACTTCGTGTGTGTCGAGGTTTTTGTTGAACAGGGGTTCTTTGACCTTGAGGATCATATCCGCGCGTTCAAAAATCTTGCGAGGACAATCGACAATTTCCGCGCCAGCGGCAATGTATTCGGGATCATGGAAGTAAGCGCCTTCGCCTGCGTCTTTTTCGACGAGGACGGTTAAGCCCATGCCACACATCGCTTTCACGGTTTCCGGAGTAGCGGCTACACGTCGTTCACCGGGCATTATTTCTTTTGGTACACCAATAATCATACTAAGCCTCCATTGCTTTAGTTTGTCCCTTAAATTTACCACGGAATCAAGATAATGGGCGGATTCCATAGGGAAAAAGTGCGTTTTTGTCGGGTTCATTTTGCCACATCATGCTTACGGGTATTTATCTGGCGAATAAAGCTTTGATACAATTAGAAAGCAAACTTTTTTGAGACAGAAATGCAATGATTGCTAATGGAAATATGATGAAAATAAACAAGGTTCTCCAAATTATCCTGATATTGATTTTGCCTTTTATCCTCCTGATTGGGGCGATTCGGCTCATTACGACACCTGGTTTTGCGGCTTTTGAATACAACCACAGTTGGTTTACTCCTGATCCTTACGGAATGACCAAGCAGGAGCGCCTAAGATGGTCGGAATATGCTATCAAATATCTGACCAATGACGCTGGCATATCTTATTTGGGAGACTTGCGCTTTGATGATGGTAGCGAGGTTTTCAATGAACGCGAGCTAGGGCATATGGTGGATGTCAAACAGGTGATGAAAACCAGTTTCACCGTTTGGTATGCGCTGCTTGGCTTTGCTTTTGCAGTCATGGTTTGGTTCATCGTTATGCATGAGTGGAAGATATTTAGCCAAGCCCTCACATGGGGTGCTTGGGTGACCATTGGCTTGATAGCAGCGGTGTTGTTTTTTTTGGCAATATCCTTTAATCAGTTGTTTGAGCGTTTTCACCAGCTCTTTTTTGCCGACGGGTCGTGGGTTTTTTACCAGAGCGATACGCTTATCCGCTTATTTCCAATCGAGTTTTGGCGTGACGCTTTCATTTTGGTTTGCGTGTTGACATTGGCAGGGGCAAGTTTTATCTTACTGATTAAAGTGAATATAAAAAAACGGCAACAGAAAAAAGAAAAGCAATCGAATTAGTTGCTTTGGGTTTTGGCATAGCGTAAAAAAAAGAGGCTGGTCTTAAACCAGCCTCTTTTGTCACTATAAAAGTGTGGCTAAAAGACTGCCACTGGGTTTTCAGCATCCACACCGGGATCGAAGATGTGGTAGTTGTCCATGTTGAAAGCCACCTCAACATGTTCGCCAATTTCCATGCGTGTGCGTGGGTCAACACGGGCGATAAAGTTCTTTTCGCCATTAAACAGGTAAAGGAAGATTTCATTACCCATCAGTTCGGTAACATCCACTTCAGCTTTCACGATTTCGGCGATGATGCCAGGAGGAGCAAATTCGGGATTATGGATATCTTCGGGTCGGATGCCAAAGACAATCGGTTTGCCAACCAGATGCTTGAGGTCATCGTAGTCCTTTTGAGGCGTCTTGACAGCAAAAGAGTCCATGTTGACATAGAGGCCATCTTCGCGCTGTTCGATAATGCCATCAAAGAAGTTCATCGACGGTGAGCCAATGAAGCCGGCAACAAACTGGTTCACTGGGTGGTCATACAACATTTGAGGGGTATCAAGCTGTTGCAGGACGCCTTTGTTCATGACAGCGATGCGGGTAGCCATGGTCATGGCTTCGGTTTGATCATGGGTCACGTAGATGAAGGTGGTTTCAAGGCGCTTGTGCAGCTTGCTGAGCTCGGCGCGGGTCTGAACGCGCAGTTTGGCATCCAGGTTTGAGAGGGGCTCATCAAAGAGGAAAACCTTAGGCTCGCGAACGATGGCACGACCCACAGCAACACGCTGACGTTGACCACCAGACAGTTCTTTGGGTTTGCGGTTTAAGAGGTTTTCGATGCCCAGGGTTTTGGCAGCTTCTTGCACCCGTTCAGCGATAATGTTTTTGGGTGTTTTTCGCAGTTTGAGGCCAAAAGCCATATTGTCAAAAACGGTCATGTGGGGGTAGAGCGCGTAGCTTTGGAAAACCATGGCGATGTCGCGGTCTTTAGGAGCGATATCGTTGACAACAACATCATCAATCATTACAGAACCTTCAGTCACTTCTTCGAGACCAGCCAAACAGCGTAAGGCTGTTGTCTTGCCACAACCAGAGGGACCGACCAAAACAAGGAATTCCTTGTCTTCGATTGCAAGATTGAGATCTTGCACGGCGACCACGTCACCGAATTTCTTCCAAACGCCTTCAAAAGTAACACTTGCCATAAAACTTTCCTCCAATCTTGAATGAATATCGTGGCTTTATTATAAGGCATGATTCGAAAATATAAAGGAATTGTCTGAGTTTATGGAAGGAAATAAGAGATTTAAAGACAAAAAGCCTGGAAATGCCAGGCTTTTTGTAGGTTAGCTGGGTTTAGATCTTTTCGAACTGATCTTTACCAACGCCGCAATCGGGGCAAACCCAATCTTCGGGCAGGTCTTCAAAGGCGGTTCCCGCAGGAATATCCTGAGTAGGGTCGCCAAGTTCGGGATCATAAATGTAACCACAAGCGATGCATTCGTATTTGTCCATGAGTCTCCTTCTTAATCAGCTGAAAATTTTAGAAGCAAAGGCTTCCTTCAACGCCATTATTATACATGACAAAAGATAAAACCGTCACAAAAAGAAAGGTCTTAAGCTTGAACAAGGACTATTTCTATCAAAACGCTAACAAAGCGCTAAAATCCCATCAAGCCCCATTCGTCATCCCTTAATTCGGGGGACATCATCTCTGGGTTCCAGACTTCTGAGCCATACTCGATGGTTGTGGGAACTGCCATTACTTTTTCAGCAGCCATGCGGGTTTCTTCCATCATCGCCGGGCCATACGGGCAGAACGGTGTGGTGAGAATCATGCGGACATTGGCTTTAGTGCCTTCATAACTAACCTCACGAACCAAACCAAGTTCGAGGATGGAGTAGCCCAAGTCAGGATCCATGACGCCAGAAAGAGCTAAAATCAGTCCTTCAAGCATTTCTGGGTAGGTTTTATCGATTGACCATTCGGGTTTATGTATTTCTTCCATTATTTCCTTTTGATGACAAAGGTGCAATGATGATCACCTTCTGCAATCGTGTGAGTAATCTCTACTTCGTTTTCAGTGAGCGCTTCCAACATGGCTTTATCGAGGTGGCAAATTTCCGGGTTCAGTGATGATAAATAGTGAAATGGGCAAGAGAAGTTGGTAAGGAACGTGCCGTCTTCGTTGCTGATTTTTTCGACGATGTAGCCTTGTTCGTTAAGATTTTCTACAACATAGTTAAGGCGATTTGGTGAATTACGTTGCCGTCGATCCAGACGATTTCTTTCAGCAAAATCCAGCCCCACTTCTTCAAAGAAAGGTATTAATTTTTTTTCGCCAAGAACGTGTTTGAGTTGGTCAAGGACGACTGCGGAGAATTCAACATAAGATTTTGGGAATTGCTCCAAACCAAGACTGCTTAGACTGTAAACAAACTTGGGCCTGCCCACTTGACCGATGCGCTCTTCACGGCTGATGACCCAACCTTCTTTTTCAAAATTTTTGAGATGATGTCGAATGGATATGCCATTGACATGGAGCTCTTCGGCAAGGTCGTTGACTGAAGCTTCTTGCTTAATCAACAAGGTGTTTAAGATTCGAGTCTTTGTATTCACTTTTCACTCCAAAATAGTTATAGGTAATAAGATTGTACCAAAACGGCAAGCAAATTTGGTATTTATTACAAAAATGTTGCATTTTTGTAATGATTTTGATTTGGATTGGTACAAGGAAAATAAATGGAAATCATTATCAGTATGCTATGATTATAGGTAAATGAAAGAGAACTTTCAAAAAGGAGAATATTATGGCAAAGATTATTGATATTGAAGGTATCGGACCTGTTTACGCAGAAAAACTACAGGCCATCGGGATTAAGACAGTGGAAGCTTTGCTCAAGGCTGGCGCTACACCCAAGGGTCGCGAAGATATCGCTGAACAGACCGGCATTACAAAAACATTGGTTTTGGAATGGGTGAACCATGCGGATTTGTATCGCATCAAGGGCGTTGGCGAAGAATATTCAGACCTTCTCGAAGAGGTTGGTGTGGATACCGTTGTGGAACTTGCCACGAGAAACCCCGAAAACCTCTACGCAAAAATCATTGAAGTTAACGAAGCTAAGAAGCTTGTACGCCGTCCTCCATCCCAATCAATGGTTTCTGACTGGGTTTTGCAAGCCAAAGGAATGGACCGCGCCGTCTTTTACTAGAATTGCGCCTGACTTTCTGATCGATAAGGCTTTCGTTTGAATAAATAAAGAACCACATGGTTTGATGACCAGTGGTTCTTTTTTTGGTTTAAGCAAAAACGTTATTACTTGGAAAGCATACCCAAAAGGGTGTCAGCGACCAACGCACCAGATTGACTACGGTCTTCTCGGTCACTAAAACGTGATCCGCTACTGACAGCTTGCAGAATGGACTCAAAAGGTGTCTTGCCTTCTTGTTTAGCCATAAAGTATGCCAAGGCGGCTGAAAGTAAGTTTGTGCCACCTGGTCCACCTTGGTTTTGACTGGTAGGTGCGGGTGATGCTTGACCGCCCAGAAGCGACCCAAGCAAATCACCCAAACCGCCGGAGGGTTGAGCCGGTTCTGCAGGTGCCTGAGCTTGGGAACCACCCAGTAAGCTACCAAGCAAGTCTCCTAAGCCACCGGAGGGTACTTCTTGTTGTGGGGCTGGCGCGGTTTGGTTTTGACCAAGACCACCCAAAAGCTGTGAAACCAAATCTGTTGCAGACCCTTGGGGCGTTTGTTGTGACTGGTGTTGCGGAGTTTCTTGGCTAAAGGTCAGACCACCCAATGCATCAATCAGGTCGGGCGTTTGACTAAAGGTCGTTTCTTGCGGTGAAGGTGGCGTTTGAGCCTGAGGCTGGGGTGCTGTTTGGTTTTGTCCACTTGCCAGTCCGCCAATCAGGGTTGAAAGAAAGTCTCCTGACTGAGGTGCGCTTGGCGCTTCCGCTTGGGTTTGAACCGGGGTTGGGCTTGGAGACGAACCCATCAGTGCGTTTAGCAAGGTTCCGATGCCGGCGCGGTCAAAAGTTTTGCCTTCAAAAGCCTGGGAAGCGTTTCCCAATCCATCCGCATAAAGCATGGCTGAGCCGCTGCTGGATTTTTCTCGCAAGAGCTGACTGGCAAACGCTAGCTGGTCTGAAGCACTTTCGTCTTTTTTGGTTTCGAGGGCTTCTTCGATGAGTTTGAAGGTGTTGACCATGTTGGTCCCATGGTCATGGTTATGAGCATCTGCGTTGTTTAGTGTTTCTTGGTTCTCGACAAGCTTTTGCGAGACGGCCTTAAACACCTGAGAAAGATCGAGTTCCTTTTCCATTTTTCCTCAAACAAAATTACTTCATCGATTCGGGCAGTTCTGGGATGAGGAGTTTTTGTCCAGGAACAATGATGTTGATGTTTTCACCAATTACATCGAGGTTGTGCTTGTAAATAAGTTCGTAATAGGGACGCGTTGCCTTGCCGTAGTATTTAAGAGCAATATGTGAAAGGGTTTCACCTTCAGCAACGATGTGTTCTTGGGCTGCAGCTTTTGCCATTTCTTCAAGGTGTTGTTTGACAGCTTCTCGTTTGGACATCGCGGGTACGGCTTTACCGTCAATGGGTTTTGGGTTGGATTTTTTCATGATGTCAGGCATTGTTTCCTCTTTTCTGCTTGATTAGGTCCTTTCGGATAGATTGAAAATGGCAATTATGCCATCATTGAACGAAGACATTATACCAATCTTGATGACTCAATTCAATTTTTATTCAGAAAGGTGGGGTGTCAATAATTTATAAACATTTATTCATAAAATTGACTTTCAGTGAGCAAAATGCTATAATCTGCCCAGCTTAAATCCAGTAGAACATGAGGTTTAATGACACGAATAGAGATTAAAAATTTGCACGTCAATGTCGGAGAAAAAGAAATTCTAAAAGATTTCAGTCTCACGGTAAATGGCGGTGAAGTTCACGCTTTAATGGGTCCCAACGGGACCGGTAAGTCCACCTTAGCCTACGCGATAATGGGTCATCCACGATACACCATCAAGGGTGGTGATATATTGTTGGATGGTGAGAGCATTCTCGATATGTCAGTCGATGAACGCTCACGACGTGGACTTTTTTTGGCTTTTCAATATCCAGTAGCTATTCCTGGTGTCACGCTTGCAAATTTTTTGCGGGTTGCAGTAAACGCCAAAGCAAAAATGAATAACCCTGATGATAAGGGTATCAGCCTGGTCAATTTCCGCCGACTGCTGAGGTCTAAGATGGATATGCTGAAGATGGATTATGGCTTTGGCGCGCGGTATTTGAACGAAGGTTTCTCTGGTGGTGAAAAGAAACGCGCTGAAGTTTTGCAAATGGCGATGCTTGAACCGCGTATTGCCATTTTGGACGAAACGGATTCCGGTCTGGACATTGATGCCTTGCGGATTGTTGCCGATGGCGTGCATGCCTTGGAATCGAGTGAAATGGGTGTTATTTTGATTACTCACTATCAACGTATGCTGGACTATATGAATCCTGATTTTGTGCATATTTTGTACGGCGGCCGGATTGTGGAGTCTGGCGGACAGGAATTAGCCCTTAAACTGGAAGATCAAGGCTACGATTGGATCCGCGAGCGCTATCCAGACACCCGAAATACCGGGAAAAGCCAGGTCGAGTCCGAATGAGCGACCAACAAAACCAAAGTTTTTTGAATGACTTTGGGGCGGATTACCAATATGGCTTTAGCGATCCGGATATCGCTAGTTTCCGCCCTGAAAAGGGCTTAACACGAAAAATTGTTGAGCAAATTTCGGCCTTTAAAGAAGAGCCGGAATGGATGCTTCAGTTACGTCTCAAGGCTTATGACCACTATGTCCAACGTCCGATGCCTAATTGGGGACCTGATATTAGTGGGTTGGACCTCGATAATATCTATTACTATGTGCGACCACCAGAGATTAACCAAAAGTCTTGGGAAGATGTTCCAGAAACAATCAAAAACACTTTTGACAAATTAGGTATTCCGGAAGCCGAGCAAAAGTTTTTGGCTGGCGTTGGCGCACAATATGACTCCGAGATGGTTTACCATAATATTCAGGAAAACCTCGAGAAACAGGGTGTTATTTTCCTGAGCATCGAAGATGGTCTGAAGAAGCACCCTGATTTATTCAAGGAATATTTTGGTACCGTTGTTCCCTTACAAGATAATAAATTCAGCGCGTTGAACACCGCTGTCTGGTCGGGTGGGTCGTTTGTTTATGTACCTAAAGGCGTCAAAGTTGACCTGCCGCTGCAAGCCTATTTTAGGTTGAACAACCCAAATTTGGGCCAATTTGAACGTAGTTTGATTATCGCGGATGAAGGATCTCAAGTACATTATGTTGAAGGCTGTACTGCTCCAACATATTCTGAAGATTCTTTTCACAGTGGTGTGATTGAGATTGTGGTGAAGAAGGATGCCCGAGTGCGTTATTCGACCATCCAAAACTGGTCAACCAATGTTTACAATCTGGTGACCCAGCGCGCCGCTGTTTTTGAAAACGGAACCATGGAATGGGTAGACGCAAACCTCGGCTCAAAAGTGACGATGAAGTATCCCAGTTGCTATTTGTTTGGTGATGGCGCGCATGGTGAAATGTTGTCGGTAGCCTTTGCAGGACCGGGTCAGATTCAAGATGCGGGCTCGAAGATGGTGCATTTTGCACCGAATACGAGCAGCAAGATTACCTCGAAATCAATCTCCAGAGGTGATGGAAGGTCATCATATCGCGGCTTGGTGCGCGTAGCTAATAACGTTGAAGGCGTCAATTCAACGGTTGTTTGTGATGCACTTTTGCTTGACCCAGCTTCGGCATCTGACACTTGGCCGACCATTGACGTGAGATCGCCGGATGTAAACATTGGTCATGAGGCTTCAGTTAGTCGCATCGGCGAAGAGCAACTCTTTTATCTCAATAGCCGTGGTTTGAGTGACGAAGAAGCCACAACCATGATTGTTTCTGGTTTTATTGAGCCGTTGGTCAAGGAATTGCCTATGGAATATGCGGTAGAAATGAACCGCCTCATTCAATTACAAATGGTTGGATCGGTGGGTTAGGCTATGACAAATATCGACACCAGCAAGTCAACAATCATGAAAAATGTTCATTGGCCTCAACACTGGCAACCGCAGACTGAAGGGTTAAAAGGTGCTTGGGATTTAGCGCAAAGTTTGTCTTTTCCTAGTCGTAAACATGACGATTGGCGCTGGATTAACTTTGAAGACTTAGATCTGGAACCTCTAATGCCGGTCGAAACACAGATTTCCCAATCGGGTGTGCAAAAAGATGCTGTTGTTGTCCCGCTGAGCATTGCTAAGGACAACCATGCTGACCTTTTTAATCAGGTTCACGGCAAATTAATCAAGCCTGAGACGGATACTTTTAGCGCTGTCAACAAGGCTTTGGCTCAGGATGGCCGCTTTATTTATGTGCCAGCCAATACACGCTGGGCTGAGCCTTTGACGGTACGTTTTGGTTTCGATTCCCAAAATGGTGTATCAATGAGCAAGGCTATCATTTGGCTCGATCATGGCGCAGAAGCAAAGATTAATCTTGAATTTGACTCTGAAACGCTTGATGAGGCTCAGGCATTCTTTAACTTCCAGCTTGAAATACGGTTGGACGATGGCGCAAGGCTCGACCTCCTTGAACTCCAGCGTTTTGGAAATCATGTGGCTTTTGTCAGCCGAGAATACGCTCAAATTAACAGAAATGCCCATTTAAATTGGACTTATGTCGCGCTCGGCACGCGATTGAGCAAAAACTTTATTACTGCTGACCTTTTGGGGCCCGGTTCTGAAGCTTTGATGAACGGTGCTTATTTCTGTGGAAGCAAGCAAACCATTAATTTAGATACCCAGCAAAACCATATCGCCTCTAACGCTCATAGCAACCTGCTTTATAAGGGAGCAGCTGTTGGTAATGGCAAAGCCATTTGGGAAGGCATGATCTATGTCGACCCGTTGGCGCAACGCACCGATTCGTACCAAACCAACCGTAATTTGATTTTAGATGAAAAAGCTGAAATCAAGACTATCCCAGGGTTGGAGATTAATGCCAATGATGTGAGCTGTTCTCATGGTGCAACGGTTGGGCGATTGAATGACGACGAGCTTTTTTATCTTGAAAGCCGAGGTATTCCATTGAAGGAAGCTGAAAAGATGATCGTCGAAGGTTTCTTTAGTGAAGTGTTACGAAATTCTGGCGATGAAGCCATGGTTGAAGCATTGGTTTCACAGATTTCGGATAAGTTTGATGCTAATCATGCGATGGCATGATTTGAAAGGAAGGGTATATGTATAATTCGGCAAGCTTTATGCGACCACCTCAGGATGATAACAATTATGCTATCGGGGATAAGGTCGAAGTCAATTGTGACCACGAAGATAAAGAGGGGCAGCGCATTCGCGGGTGGGTGCGTGGCACGGTTGTGCAAATTGAAAATAAACTGGTTGCAGTCCAATTTAAAGATAAGATTTTCTTAACGGATGGCTGGATGGTTCCAGACCACATTTTGTGGTTCCCGTTTGAATCAGAAAACGTGCGACCTTGGGTGTCACCTCAGAGCCGCACGCGTTCAAAAAGTTCGTACTAAGTTTTTTGTTTAGGCAGTTTTAGAAAATTCAGCCACAATTCGAATGATGTCGAAACCCTCAGCGAAGGGACGTTCGGCTAAAGCACCGTGACGAATCGCGGTGGCACGCATAATATCAGGCGAAAAGTAGTAGCGGTTTGCATAAGTTTTATACTCAGCAAGGGCTGCTATTTTTTGATTCACATTCTCTTCAGTGACTTCCGCTAAAAAGTGTGGGAAGAAACCATAGGAACTACGCAGGACGTCAAACCCTAAAACAGTTGTGCCACGAAAAGCGCGCATCGCTTCCTGGGTAATGATTTGATGGTCCTGGTGCAAGTCTTGACTGGTGTGAACAAACACGATTTCTGGTTGGTATTTACGGCGTAAGGCTATCATTTTCTCGAGAATTTCCTGGCGTGCATCCGGAAACAGGCGCGTTTGGAATTGCCCCAACTCAAATTGATCATCACGTAAACCTAAGGTACGCATACTGTTTTGGTGTTCTAGAACAAGGTTAAACAAGTCTGGGTTCTTTTGGTTGTCAGAAAAGGTGTAGCAGAAGATATCTGCTTTACCGTTTATGCCGGCTAAAAAGGCGCCACAACCCAGCTCGATGTCATCCGGATGGGCACCCATAAAGAGCAAGGATTTGCCATAAAAGGTCATATTGTTCATCATGTTTCTCCTGACTATTTTGTGGCAACAAAGCCGCCAACCACCTTGGTCATGACGAGTTGACCGTCTTTTTCGAGGCGTTTTTGGGCGACTTTCTCAATCGCTTCCATAACCTGCTCAAATTCCTCATGGGTCTCGAAGAGCATGTTCCATAATTTGCGATCTTCAGACATAGAGGCGCGTGTGTACACCATAAAGGGCTCTACACTGTTAAATGTTAGTGGGTTTTCAAAGATGTGTTGCTCGGCTTTGCTGAACAAGTCTTGCATGGTTTTAAAGATTTGCGATTCGTAACGGGAGCTTCCTGGCATAGGTGGAATTGCCTTACCCGTGGCTTCCTTGATGATGTCGTAAAAAAGTTGTTTATTGCTGGGCATCGGACCAGTGGTAAAAAGCCGTCCACCAGGTTTGAGCACGCGATGCATTTCAGCCAAGGTCCATGGGATATCCTGGGCGTAATAAATGGCGAAACAGGCAGATAACAAGTCATACTGATTGTCAGCCATCAAGAAGGGCAGGTTGAAATCAAGCAATTGGAATTTCACCGCATTGCCGATTTGTTCATTTTTGGCAATGGCTTCAGCCAGAAGCTCACGGGAAACATCGGTACCGGTGATTGCGGCTTGACCGTTGAGGTGGTGGTAGTATGAGAAGCATTGCTTTCCCGCACCGCAACCGATATCTAAAATCTTGATGCCGGGTTGAAGGTCGAGCACTTCAAGCATCCAAGCGTCAATATCACGGCTGCCAAATTGTTCGTGAATGTTGATGCGTTTGGCGAGATCGTCTGTTGTTTCTTCAAAATTAATTTTCATCATAAGTCCTTATTTTTGTTTTAGTTATCTATAAGTATAAATCAGCAACCATCTCCGTCAAGGCTGAGGATTAATTAAGCCTTTGATCTCACCGGCAAGCACCTCTGCAAAGCGTTCGATGCTGGCACCTATGGTTTCAAGATTGGCGGTATCATTTGCGTTTGGTGTGCCGGCAATAATGATGAGGTAGGTTTTTCCTTGATAGGCAAGCAAACCGTGGTCGGCGACAATGGTCGGGTTGCCCATCGTGCCGCGTTTGTTGGCAAATGTTGAACCCGGCAGCAAGTGTGTTAGAACACCAAGGTATTTGCTGTCATTTTCGGTTTGCTCTAGCATCAAGTTGAGAAGGTAAACACTTTTTTCTTCATCTAAGATGCTTTGCTTATGAATAGCCTCCAAAGCTTTAGCAAGATCTTCGCAACTAGAGCGTCGTGGGTCAAAAAAGGTTTCCTTAAAACCCCAAGCTGTCAATGTTGTTGCCAGAAAGTCGTCACCACGCGCATAATATTCGAGAATTTCTGTAGCGTGCTCTTCGCTGTGAACAATCATGGCATGAAGGAGCGCATGAAAACTACGGCCTTCTATGCCGATATTCTGCAGATTTTCCAGGCTACGACCCTGTTCCTGACTTTTAGCAAGCACTACCATTGCCAGAGGGACCTTTATCATCGAAGCCGGATTGAAGCTTTGATCGGGGTTTTGGGCTAACAAGACTTTATCATTTTCCAGGTCTTTTATCAAAATAAACCAATCCACGTCCTTATCTAAGGTTTGGAATAAGGCTTCTTCGTAAAGTGAGTCTTTATTTGGCTGTGCGGTTGCGGTATCTTGAATGAGTGGAAGGTCGTTTTGGGTTGGCGTTGCCTGTGGCGTTGGGGTGTTTGCAGGTGCAACGGTACTCGTTGCACCTTGGAAAATTTCAGTCTTTGAAGTTGTTGTTTCTATGGGTAATGGCTGCGTCGGGACAGGTTGGCATGCGCTTAGTAGCAGACCTAAAACGGAAACGACCATATTCAGGCGAAACCATAGGTGTTTGGGAAGGGACAGAGCGATAATTGTGTGTTTTGATTCCATACAAAAAACCTCTCCTATGATACCGCAAGGAGAGGTTTTTGACTAATTTATGCTAAATTTAGCGTTAGGGGAACTAGTTGTGTTCCCATTCACCCATGACGCTCTCGTCAAAGTTATGGACGTGTAAGAGCTCATGCGCCTTGTGTCCACCGGGTTCGCCGAGGAATGTATCGTAAAGGGCGATAATCTCGGGGTTCTCGTGGGACTTGCGCAGTGTATCAGTTTTGTCGATTTGGTAGATTGCAGCCATACGAGCCTGGAGCACTTTATCGCGTTCCTTGGCGTAGGGCTGACCGCCACCATTGATACAACCACCGGGGCATGCCATGATTTCGATGACGTCGTATTTTTCTTCACCGGAAACAACTTTGTCCAGGATCTTGCGGGCATTACCGAGACCTGAAACAGCAGCGACACGCACTTTTGTAACGCCGAGGTCTATGGTGGCTTCGTGAGCGCCATCAATACCGCGAAGGGCAACGAAGTCAACATTTTCGAGGACCTTACCGGTTACTTTTTCGTAAACGGTGCGGAGGGCAGCTTCCAAAACGCCACCAGCGGAACCAAAGATGATACCAGCACCAGTTGATT
>CAZUZM010000013.1:0-24662 GCA_964624615.1 uncultured Anaerolineaceae bacterium | reverse complement strand
GTTGGCTCCACGGTATACGTAGCCGAAGGACTGGGACTAAAGGTTGGTGTTTTAGTTGGTTTTTGAGTAGGTGTTGAAGTCAAGGTCACGGAGGCAGTTTGTGCAGGAGTCTCATGCTTTGTTGGACTAACACTTAAGGTTAGTTGACGGCTCGTTTCTGTTGCTTCTATCAATCCAACTTCAACGGTTTGTTCAACCGCTTTTTGAATGTCAAAAACAGGAACGGGCGATTGACATGCTGCTAACAAGGCTAATATCACTAGTGTTATAAAAACTGATGCCGTTTGTTTCATGTCGCCTCAAAACCCCGACTACACTACCAACAAGGGCCTGAAAACTCTTCAACACCTGGAGGAATGGTGTTCACCGAATAAAACCAACCGCAAGCGTCATAACAAGTCGCCCCAACATAGCAGTTTAATGAAGAGTCTTTACGGTACTCAAACACACAGGAAAGTTTTTGTCCTTCTTGTGGGCAAGTTCCATCCCGCCAACTGACATGTTCTGGGCCAAATTTGGCACGTGGCCAAATAAGACGCGCTGTTAAAGCAACTGTTGGCGTGACTGTTTCGGTAGGTGTCTGGGTTGGTGTAGGTGTTTCGGTCCGAGTTGAAGTTGGACTAGGCGTATCACTCGGCATTGGCGTTGGTGTATCCGTTGGGAAAGGCGTATCCGTTGGCAAATTCTCCCAAAAAGCCGTGTAAGTGGCGGCATAATCAATCTTAGGCGCACAAGCGCACAAAAAAATCAAAACACTCAAGAAAAAGAGTTTATAGTGACTCTTTATCATCTTTAATCCTTGCCACATGGGCTTGTAAAAGTATAGTCACCAATACCATACTTGATGGTATTCACACCATAATACTTGCCGCACACATCAAAACAGGTCATGCCTACGAAACAGCCATTGGTATATTGGCGGTATTCCGTTTCACAGGTCACATTTTCACCACGTTGGGGACACCAAGCATCTCCACCATACCAAACATCGGCTTGACCAAAGTCAGCGTCGGGCCAATGAAGGTAAGGGCTGGGTCGCCAGGTGGGTGTCAGGGTCTCAGTAGGTTCTATCGTGGCGGTAGGCTCCAAAGTGGCTGTTTTAGTGGGCGTCAAACTCGGTTCCGGCGTGTTGCTCGGCAAGGGTGTCGGGGTATCTGTTGGAAACGGAGTATCCGTTGGCAGATTTTCCCAGAAAGCCGTATAAGTGGCGGCATAATCAATTTTAGGCGCACACGCGCTCATCGTAAGAACGACGATACACAACAGAACCTTGACAAACCAAGCCGTTTTTATAAGTAAAGGCTTTCTTTTTTGTTTCATCTAATTACAAGGCGTGGTATAGCCTTGAAACTCCTTAAATTCCTTGGGTAAGTTATCTTTTGAATAATATAACCCACAGGCATCATAGCAGGTGTGGGCATAGTAGCAGCGCCCATCATAGAGGCGATATTCCGATGTGCACTCCACGTTCTTTCCCCGATCGGGGCAGTCAAATTGGTGATGATAAATGGTATCATCAAGCAATTCGGCATTATAGCGCGCTTCAAAGACAACCGTCTCACGGCTTTCATTTATAAAAAATTGAAAATCCATCAGGTTTTCTTCAATTTGACCCTCATGGACGCAAATCATGCCGGTTGGGTTTTTCGGGTCAGCCTCACAAGTCAGAGGAAAATCATCCGCTTTGCCAAACATTTTGAAGTCGATGCCGGCATTGAGAAAGTAAAAATAAGTCTTTCCATCCAGCCACCAAGCACGATACAAGCGAAAATAATCCAAAAAACCTTTAAAAGGTATTGTTGTCGCAGTATGCGTCGGCTCAAGTGTAGGACTTGGCAAAGGCTGAGTTGCTGAGGGCACTAGGCTAGGCGTGGCGCTGGGTAGGGGCTGGGTTTCAGTTGCCACTGGTTCATGAAAATTGGTGGCAACCCTTGCCTGGATTGTTTCTTCAACGGCTTTTTCAAGCCCCAGATCCTCATTAAGGGCGGGTTGACATGCGCCGACTGCCAGAAACAGCACAAACCAAATAATTGCAAAGGCGAATTTTTTCATAACTAATTAACACTTCCCACCAAATTATAACGCAAATACGCTAACGACTTTCTCCATTATCTTAGCGATCCATCATACGAAACAGGCTTTGTCGCAGTTGGTATTCACAAACTTGTATTTTCCACTATAATTAGTCCAGAAGAAGAAGTCGTAAGTTGACTATGCTAAAAAGAACATTATCAGTAAGTTTCCTAGTGGGGATGATTATTCTAAGCCTTATCTCCGCCAGACATGTGTCGGCTGTTTTTGGTGTGCCTCAAACGCAAAATCAACAAGCTATTCAGCGACAACAAGATCAAGAAGCCCCCACAGCGGTCACATTGCCAACCTTACCGGTGGAACTTTACACGCAAACCGCAACACCTGGGCCTGATGGCTATATCAAACACACCGTGCTTGAAGCACAGTTTCTTTACACTATCGCCACACTTTATGACGTGCCCGTAGAGGAAATCCTAAAGCTGAACAACCTCACCTTGGACAGTATCATAAATCCCGGTGATGTGCTTCTTATCAAAAAAATCGAAATGCCGACACCTGAGCCTACCGAAACCATCGCCGAACTAGCCACCACGCAAGCTGCGCCCGAAGAAGCCGCCTTGCCTTTTGAACCTACGCCAGAACTAACGCCAACCAACACGCCCATCCCAGAAACGAGTAAGGGGCTATTGGAACGCGTGTTTACTAACAACTCCCGCTATTTGGCTTATGGGATTTTTGCTTTGGTCATTTTGGGTGTGGTCTTACTAATCGTCAGTTCGCGCCGCATTCATTAAAAACCTGGCTTAACACACTATCCTGCGCTCACTCAGCCTTTTGCCCAATTCTCTGATTACATTTTTCATCAGAGAACTGTTCAACAACATTCGATTCCGCTTCAACTAATCGCCATTTAGCTTTGGTAGCCATGCGCTTAATTTGTGCTTCCCGCTTCAAAGCTTCAACATGTCCGGTAACTTCTTCAACATAAGCCAGCCGCACAGGCCCGTTCATCCGTGTATAACGCGCACCACGACCGGCATTGTGTTCCTTTTCACGTCGGATGGGATCGGTTGTCCAACCGGTATAAAGTGCCCCATTGGCACAAATAACCATATAACAATAAAATGCCATCAGAAAGGCACGCCGGTCAGGAAAGTGAAGATTTTTTCCATAGGCGTGTCCAACAAATAACTAAAAAGGCTTATGTTGGTAAACCGACCCAAGAGGATGATACCAAAAAGGATATAAGGGCCAACGGAGCGCACCATATCAAAGGTGGGTAACCAGGCATTAGGCATGGTGTATTCCATCACCTTTTCACCATCCAATGGTGCCACCGGTATCATGTTGAACAGAAACAACAAAATGTTGACAATTACAAACTGAAAGATAAACTGCACCAACCATTCGGGTGCCCATGCCGCCTTCATAGCAACCAAAAGGCGAATCGTTAAACCACCTATAGCTGCCATCGTCAAATTACTCAGCGGTCCTGCCAGCGAAACCAGCATCAAGCCGGCTGGATGTTTTTGACGGATAATAAAAGGATTGACCGGCACAGGTTTCGCCCAACCAAAACCAGCCACGAGTAACATAATGGAGCCTAAGGGGTCCAAATGCACCAAGGGGTTCAGCGTCAGGCGACCAGCATTTTTCGCCGTCAAATCACCGAACTTGTACGCCACAAAGGCGTGCATAAACTCATGAACAGTAAAGGCGATAACCAAAATCACCACACGATAGAGTAAAGTTTTTAGATCCAGTCCAAACATTCGTTTCTTTGCCTCGCTTGCCCTCACATTATAACACTGGGTGTTATAATCGCTCTATGCTAACCGATATACAAATCGGCGACATTGTTCACATGCGCAAACCACATCCATGCGGTGGCAGTTTGTGGTCGGTTACCCGCCTGGGTGCGGATATTGGCTTGGAATGTCAAACTTGCCAGCGCAGAGTTCTGTTGAGCCGACGTGAACTCAATCGCCGCGCAAAAAGCATCACGACAAACTCAGATAACACCACTCAAAATGCCATCAACATGCCCGACTCAAAAGCCCCGATGGACTAGAAAGGTAAACCTTATGACCAAACTCGTCATCCAAATGCCTGCCTACAATGAAGCCCAAACCATAGCGACAGCTCTGGCAGAAATCCCTCGTCAAATTGAAGGCGTGGATGAGATTCAGGTTGTGGTTATAGATGATGGCTCCAAAGATGACACCGCTAAAATTGCCTTGGCTAACGGCGCGGACTATGTCCTTCGGCACCGAAAAAACAGAGGCCTTTCGCGAGCTTTTATGGATGGTATCCAGTTTTCTTTGGCATTGGGTGCTGACATCATCGTCAACACAGACGCCGACAACCAATATCCAGGCACAGACATCCCCGAACTTATTCAGCCTATCCTTAAACGCACTCATGACATGGTCATTGGTGATCGCCAATTAGATAAAAATCAGCATTTTTCACCGTTCAAGCGTCTGCTCGAACGTTGGGGCACGGCATTTGTGCGCCGGATTTCCAGCACCAATGTGCCCGATGCGGCCAGCGGTTTTCGCGCATTTTCACGCTACGCCGCGCTGCCTTTGCAGGTTTATAACCCTTATTCCTACACCCTCGACACGCTCATCCAAGCCGGCAAATCCCAGCTCAACATCGCTAGCGTGCCCATCCACACCAACGCCGCTACCCGCGCCTCACGCCTGCACAAAGGCATGGCGCACTTTATTTGGCGTCAGGGTGGCGCTATTGTGCGCTCCTACCTGCTTTATCAACCTCTACGCAGCTTCTTATTGGGTGGAATTTTGCTTGGCATTCCAGGTTTGGCACTCATCATCCGCTTTTTAATTGTCTATTTGATGGGTGATGGTAGGCGCTTTATTCAGAGCGTGACCCTCGGTGGCGCATTGCTCATTGGTAGCCTGCTTTTGTTTATTTTTGGTTTTCTGGCAGATGCCACCCGCGCAAACCGTCAACTCCTCGAAGAAACTCTCGTGCGCGAACGTGACAGTAACCGTTATGACCCTCAAGAAAAAGAGTTTCTCGGTTTGGATGTGTTGAAAAAATAAGCTTCATCAACCTTAAAACTTTTAGCCTTTTAAGACTCCAAAAGCAAAAAGCAAGCCCCGCTGTGCTATACTTATCTGACCAATGGTAAGGCTTGGTGCGATACCATTCGTGGCAAATACTACCGTTATTAAAACAAAAAAGATAGACCCTAACTCTTAGCGCTTATGTCCTTTGTTCACCTCCACGTCCACTCATCCTATTCCATTCTGGATGGATTCGGCAAACCTGCCGATTTAGTGGCACGCGCCAAAGAACTTGGCATGACTGCCCTGGCTCTCACCGACCATGGCACCATGTTCGGCACCCTCGATTTTTACCGCTCAGCGAAAAAAGAAGGCATCAAACCCATCATCGGGCTCGAAACTTACCTCGCACCACGCCGAATGACTGACAAAGAAGTCCAAAAAGACCGCCATGCCTCCCATTTGGTTCTTTTGGCGAAGAACCAAACCGGTTATCAAAACCTGCTCAAACTCGCCACGATGTCCCAGCTTGAGGGTTTTTACTATCACCCTCGCATCGATAAAGTGGCTTTAGCAGAACACAGCGAGGGCATTATTGCCACCTCCGCGTGTATGTCTGGTGAGATTTCGCGCGCTATTCTTGATAACGACCACGAACGTGCGGAACGCGCCGTTGCCTGGTACCGTGAGGTGTTTGGCAAGGATCATTTTTATCTCGAACTTCAAGAGCATGACATCCCCGAACTCCGACGGCTCAATCGGGCAATGCTGGACCTCAGCCGCAAAACCGATACACCTTTGGTTGCAACCAACGACATTCACTACATCCGTCCGGAAGACGCTCCCTTGCAGGATGTCTTGCTCTGCATTCAAACCGGCAAGTTTTTAGCCGATCCTACCCGCATGCGCATGACCGATCATTCCTATTACATGCGCAGCCCCGAGGAGATGCAAACCCTTTTCGCACAATTACCCGAAGCGATTGAAAACACCGTCGCTATCGCTGAACGGTGTGAGCTGGACCTCACCCGCAAAGGCTACCACTTGCCCAATTTCGAAGTCCCCAACGGGCAGGACGCCAGTGAATACCTACACGCATTGTGTCTTGAAGGCTTGCGTCGTCGCCAGCCTGAACGCGCCGACAGCCCGGAAATGCAAGCCCGCCTCGACTATGAGCTGGGTATCATCAAGCAAATGGGGTTTGATACGTACTTCCTCATCGTTTGGGATTTGTGCCGGTATTCGCGGGAAAAGAAAATTTGGTACAACGTGCGTGGCTCGGGAAATGGCTCACTCGTCGCCTATGCATTGGAAATCACCTCGGTTGAACCATTATCACACCGCCTGTTGTTTGAACGCTTCCTCAACCCAGACCGTGTCACCATGCCGGATATCGACCTCGACTTCCAGGATGACCGTCGCGCAGAAGTGATGGAATATTGTAATAATAAGTACGGTGCTAGCCATGTCGCCCAAATCATCACCTTCGGCTCCATTTTAGCCCGAGGTGCGGTGCGCGATGTCGGTCGGGTGATGAATATCCCCTTATCCGATGTCGATCGCGTAGCAAAGTTGGTGCCCAGTGCTTACCAGGGTGCTGCCATCCCATTGGCAGAATCGCTTCAGAAAGTGGCGGACCTCAAAGAGGTCTATAACAGCTCCGAAGACATGAAAACCCTGCTCGATACTGCCAGCGCAATCGAAGGTGCCATCCGTAACGTGGGCACTCATGCCGCCGGCGTGATCATCAGCGATCGTGAACTTACCGATTACCTGCCCCTACACCGCCCCACCAACGACAGCGAAGACCTGCCCATCAAAGCCGTTTCGCAATTCGCCATGAAAGATATTGATGACCTTGGCTTGCTCAAAGTTGACTTTTTGGGCTTGACGACCTTAACCATCATGGCGCGCGCATGTGAATACATCAAGGAACGGGGTGGACCCGACCTTAATTTGAGCACTATTCCAATTGACGACAAAGACGTTTATAAATACATCAGCGAGGGCAATACTGCCGGGCTCTTCCAACTGGAAGGGGGTGGCATGACACGCTATTTGGTCGAGATGCGTCCTGAGACCATTCACCATGTCATCGCTATGGTTGCGCTTTACCGACCTGGTCCCATGGACATCATCCCGGACTATATCGCCAATATGCACGGCAAAAAACCAGTCAGCTACCACCATCCCAAGCTCGAAAACATCCTGGCAGAAACCTACGGTCACACGGTTTACCAAGAACAAATCATGCTCGCCGCCATGGAACTGGCGAGTTACACCCCTGGTGAATCAGATGACTTCCGCTCAGCCATTTCCAAGAAAAAGGTCAAAGAAGTCGCCCGCCACCGGGTAAAGTTCCTCAAAGGTGCTGAAGCCAATGGAATCTCCCGTGAAACGGCTGAACAGATTTTTGCTCACTGGGAAACTTTTGCCCACTATGGCTTCAACAAGAGCCATGCGTCGAACTACGGCATCATCGCGGTAAAAACCGCTTGGCTAAAATACCATTACCCAGCGGAATACATGACCGCTTTGCTCTCAGCTTGGAAGAACAACAACGAGAAATGCGCCACTTATGTTGCCAATTGTCAAGCCATGGGTATGGCGGTTTTACCACCTAATGTCAACTATAGTGAGTTTGACTTTAGCATCGAAAACCAGGATGATGGCAAATCTGCCATTCGTTTTGGCTTGGGTGCAGTCAAGACCGTTGGTCAAGGTCCCGTAGAAGCGATTATCAAAGGTCGTGGCAAGCGCACTTTTGAAGACATCAATGACTTCATCCGGCGCGTGGATTTGCGCGAGGTTAACAAACGCGCCTTAGAATGTCTCATCAAGGTTGGTGCGCTGGATGATTTTGGCACCCGCGTGTCTTTGTTGCGCAGTCTCGAACAAATCGTAAACGCTTCCGTCAGTCACTTCAAAGCTGTGGATATGGGTCAGATGGCACTCTTTGGCGGTAGCCCTGACGCACCTGGCCAAATCAAACTCTCCACCACGGCAAAGTCGGACCCGCACGAAGAACTCGAATGGGAACGTGAACTTTTAGGCCTTTACATTTCAGACCATCCGCTTAGTCGATTGATGAAGCACATCAGTCACCGTCTAAGCAACACCTCCAACGAATTCAGCGAGGTTGAAAATGGTGCACCGGTCACGGTGGGTGGCGCGGTCAAACGTTTTCGTTCGTTGGTTACCCGCAAAGGTGATGATATGGCTTTTGTCACCATGGAAGACCCATTCGGTGAATTTGAGGTCGTGCTTTTTCCTAACATCTGGGTAAAAACCCGCCATATGGTCGATGTTGGCTCGCTCTTAGTCATTGAAGGCAAAATGCAACACCAAGATCGGGGCGATTCAATCCTTGCTGATTCGGTTTCTCGTATTCAAGTTGACGAGAACCTTGCTGAAACCTATTCGCCTGGCCAGGATTCTAAGTTTGAAAAAGCACTTTTGGCATATTTGCCCGATATTCGTGCTTTGTCACGATATGCCTACCGCCATAATGGCACAGAGCCAATGAGCGAAGACAGCCCAAATGACATCCCAGAGGAAGATCTACCATGGCTCGACGACATGGAAGACCCCTTCTTTGATATGGATAATCCATTGAACACCCTCAGAGAAGCTGACCCTTTCGGTTATGACGCTGAAGATCCTCAAAGTGAAACAACGGTTCCTGAACCATTTTTCGATGAAAGACCCATCGCCGAGCCGCCCCTGCCATCAAGCGAAGGCACAACCATAGCCAAAGACAAGGAAGCCGAAAATATATCGGACACGGAAGAAGAAGACTATTCGTTAATCTCAAAAGATTTCGACATCGAAGCAATCATCTTTGAGGATGAGTTCGATCCCATCAAGGAAAAACTTCAACATCTTGCTTTGACCATCATCAGTTGTGGTGACCGTGTGCGCGATTCACGCCATATCAACCATATTTACAACCTGGTCTTGTCACACCCTGGCAAAGATCAATTTTCGATTCGCTTCCCGGAAAATAACAAAACCATCTCAATGGTCTTCTTCCCTGATAAAGGTGTTCGCCTTTCCGAAGGTTTGTTAAGCCAACTGCGCAATTTACTTGGTGAAGAAAACGTCGTTATCACCGAGCCTTTAGACTCAAACCCCAGCTAAACTTACACTAAAAACCTTTGTGCAACACATCAAGGCAATTATTGGCATGATTGGCTATAATTACCAAAAAGTGAGGTGATTATGACCAAGGAAATACGGTTGGTTTTGGTTGGGTTTGGAAATGTTGCGCGTGCTTTTGCCAGTCTTCTGATGCAAAAAGAAAACACTTTGAAACAAGATTATGGTATCCGAGCCCGGGTCACCGGTATCATCACCGCACGCCATGGCGCTTGCATTGATCCCGCCGGTATCGACCTTGAAAAAGCGCTCAAGTTTGTTGAAGCCAAACAAAGTCTCAAAGACCTTAGCAAAGTAGCTTTTAGCGGTGACACTTTAGCTTTTATTAAAGCTTGTCCAGCAGACATGCTGGTTGAAACAACCCCAGTCAACCCACAAGCTGGCACGCCGGCGATCGATCACCTGCAGTGCGGCTTTGAAAACGGCATGCATGGCATCACCGCCAATAAAGGTCCCGTGGTCTATGCCTACCAGAAGTTGAACGAACTCGCTGCCAAAGGTGGGCTCAAATTCCGCTTTGAGTCGGCTGTGATGGATGGTGCGCCAATCTTTTCGCTTCACCGTAAAACTTTAGCCGGCGCAGAAGTTGAGGGTTTCGTTGGCGTGCTCAATTCCTGCACAAACCTGCTCATCGAAGCCATGGAAGTTGGCACTAGCCTCGAGGACGCCATCCGCGAAGCCCAAGCCATTGGCATCGCCGAAAGTGACCCCAGCAACGACGTTGACGGTTGGGACGCAGCCATCAAAGTTGCCGCCCTGGCAACGGTTTTGATGAAGCACCCCATCACACCTCTGGATGTTGACCGCACCGGCATCCGTGGCATCAGCGCTCAGGATATCGCCGCAGCCAAAGCCCAAGGTAAGCGTTGGAAGCTGGTGTGCCGCGGCGAATGGCAGGGCAAAGACTTCCTTGCCCAAGTAAAGCCTGAAATGGTAAGCCCAGAATCACCACTTTATAGTGTGGCTGGCACTTCATCTTTCGTCAGCTTCGCTTTGGATGTTCTACCCGGATTGGGTATTCTGGAATCCGACCCCAGCCCAAAAACAACCGCATTTGGGCTCTTGGCAGACCTGATTGACATTTATACCCAAGGCGCATAATGGCAGTCGTCTACCTGGGTCTGGGCACTAATATCGGTGATCGTAAGGCAAACCTGCAACAGGCGCGCGAAGCAATCGCTGCCTTTGCGACCATCAAAACCCAGTCATCACTTTACGAAACCGCCGCATGGGGTTATACCGACCAAGCGCCTTTTCTCAACCAGGTTCTCGCCATCCAAACCAGATTTTCGCCACTTAACCTGCTCAAAAAGCTAAAGAAAATTGAAGCTGAGTTAGGGCGCGAAGAAAGTTTTCGCTGGGGACCCCGATTGATTGACCTTGACATCCTGTTTTATGGTCAAGACCTTGTAAAACTCCCGACCTTGACCATTCCTCATGAAAACCTTCATAATCGTGCTTTTGTGCTCGTCCCACTAGCAGAAATCGCACCCAATTTTATCCACCCAGTCTTCAAAAAAAGCGTCCAAGCACTCTTAGAAGCTTTGCCCGAACCCCATGGAGTTGAAAAATGTCCGTCCTTATAGTCCTTCGCATGGTCCTTGCCTTTGTTGCCCTCCTTTTACCAGGCGTCGCTTTTTGGGCATGGTTTCATGACAAGAATGACGACCCTGCCCAAATCCTGGGTAAAGTTATCGGCATTAGCATGAGCGTCATTGCTATAAGTGCTTTGGTCTTTTTTGTCCTTGGCGTCAAAGTAAACGTTTGGGTCATGACCGTGTTTTTGGCAGTATGTTTAGGTCTTGCCATTTTTGGTTTCTATAAAAACAAACCCGATATCGAATGGAAGCATTGGGCTATTATGCTTTTGATTCTTGCCGGCTTTATCGGTTTTCGTCTCTGGCAAGCGCGCACCTTGGCTTTGCCCAACTGGGTTGATTCGCAACATCATGTCCTCATCGTGCGCAAGTTCATTGAAGGCGGTGGACTGCCCGCAAGTTTAGAACCTTACTTACCTGGACCTTTTTACTATCACTTTTCGTTCCATAGTGTGGCAGCTTTTTTTGCCAGCATCAGTGGCCAAAACCCGGCTCAAGCCACCCTCATCCTGGGTCAAGTGCTCAACGCCTTAATCGGTCTAGGCATATACACCCTCACCAAAGCCCTTAGCAAGGATTGGCGTCCCGCCTTGATTGCTGCGCTTTTCGTAACCTTTGTGACCAAAATGCCCGGTTACTACCTAACATGGGGACGCTATACCCTGCTTACCGGCACTTTTTTACTAGCTTTAGCGATGGCATTCGCCCAAAAAATTCGAGAGGGCAATACCGAGATTGGCAATACCATTAGCCTGGCACTACTCACTGCCGGTGCACTTTTAAGCCATTATCTGATTGCATTTTTACTGGCACTTTATCTCATCATTCTTGGCGTTGATTGGATCATCAGAAGCTTAAAGGCCAAAGAGTGGCACTTTAAGACCCTCCTTTCACTCATCATCCCCGCAGTCGGTGGCTTATTCATCAGCATACCTTGGTACCTTAGGGTACTCAAGTATTCCGCAGGACGCTACTCGCTCGGCGTTGATACCAGCAGTGCAAAATTCCTGCTCAAACCTGAGGACTGGGAATATGTCAAGTATGTGTTGGGACCAGTTGCCGGCCACCTTCTCATTGCCATTGCCCTCATCGCATTGGCTTTCGCCTTTATTAAATCCGACTATCGTACCTTAGCTACATGGTCTTTCGTGGTCATGTTTATGACCTTACCAACAAACATTAAATTTATGAGCTTTAGAGGCGACTATTTCGCCCTGATTACCTTCATGCCCATCACCATTCTCAGCGCGCTAGCACTTTATTGGCTCGCTGAAATGCTGCCCTTGAAAAAGAAGAAGACAAAAACCGTTAACTTGCTTTTGGCGATAGCCGTTGCCGCAATTTCTATCTGGGGTTTCAATCAAACCAAACGCGCCATCAATCGAGTCACGGTTATGGCAAATCAAGATGATGTGGAAGCGATGGACTGGATTAATGAACACCTGCCCGAGGATGCCCGCTTTTATGTCAACACAGTCTACTGGGGCTTTGGCATAGCCCGTGGCGTTGATGGTGGCGGCTGGCTCTTGCCTTACACCGGCCGCTTTAGCGTTGCGCCAACAACCTTCTTCCCCTACGGCATGAACCGCGAAGAAACCAAAAAATGGATGGCTTGGAGTCAACGAGCATCCAAGATCACAAGCTGTGATGAAGCGTTTTACAGTTTGTTGTCGGATGCTCAGCTTGACCATATCTACATCCGGGATGGCGTGAAGCCAAACAACCAAGAAGAGGTGGCAGGCCTCCAGACCCAAACCCTGCTGGCATGCACAGGATTGACCCAGCTTTATCAGAATAACAGTGTAAGTATTTGGAAGGTAGACTAAGCGCGTAGGCCGTCAATAAGCCCTTGCCAATAGGCTTTGAGCGCTGCCGGCTTTCCCTTTATCAATAGGCGAAAGGTCCACAAAATCGAACTTATTAGGCGATGGAGCCACAAAGGAAGCGCATTCCACCATGTTGTAGCGCGTTTACTAACCTTCATCAGGGATCGCGCGGACCAATAGCGTTCTTTGGGGTTCAAGTAACCGCCGCTGCTTTGGGCTTCTTTGTGCCACAACTTAGCCGACGGCACCACACCCATTTTTAGCCCCAAGACGTTGGCGCGTGCCATATAGTCCAAATCTTCGTAATACATAAAGTAGTCTTCGTCAAAAATTCCCACTCTTTCAAGAGCATTTCGGCTCAAAAGCAAACAACAACCGGTCAAGAAACTGCGCTGTATGTTTTCTGTGGGTGGGGTCTTACGGTTATGCGCGTCAAGCGGCAAACCAATCCATTTGCAAGTATCGCCACCAGCAGACCACACTGCCCCAGGTTCAGAATGGTAGTAAATCAAAGGCGCACTGATTTCAAAGCCTTCTTTTTGGCTTTCTAAAAGCAGGTTTTCAAGCATCGCTTCGTCTGCGACCGTATCATTATTAATCAACAATACAATATCAGCACCCTGGTCAAACGCTTTTTGCATACCGCGGTTTGCGCCAGCACCAAAGCCGAGGTTCTTCCCGGTTTCTAACACTTCTATGTCATCAAAAGGATTTTGGGTAATAAAAGAAGGCTCTTCATCAGAGCCATTCTCGACGACTATTATTTTTTCTAAAGCTAAGGATTGCGTTTTTAGTGAGCGGATGCAGGCAATCGTATCTTCAGCCCGATTCCAATTGACTGTAACTGCAAAAACCTTCAAACTATTCAAAGCAGAGCAACCCTTAAAAGCGTTTAGGGCACGTAAATGGTTCCCATATCCAAGGTCTCATTGGGGACAGCATTCACCCAAAGATAATCCTTGGTGTCATCCGTTTTACCGTTATCGATGAAAGTATGGTTTCCACCAGGTTCAAAAAGCAGCATTGCAAATTGTCCTTCAGGCACATCTTCAAAGTAAAAAAAGCCGTTTTCATCTACAACCGCCCGTGGGCTGGTCACATGAGAAAAAGACAAATAGCTTGGCAAATCTTCCTGACCAGCCGTAATATTTAAGGCGAGGAAGACTGCATTCTCAGGTGCCAAATGGGTCTCTTTTGAAACGATGCGTCCAGACACCACCGCAAAGCCTTCTTTAGGGCTAGGAATATCTAAGCTGGATTTTACTTCTGTCAATGGGCTGTCTGTAGCGAGTTGAGTAGGACTCGGGTCAGTCGTCTTTTGGCAAGCGCTAAGGCACAAAGCAAAAAGCAAACAAAAAACTATCAGTAACTGAATGTGTAATTTTCTCTTCATGCCAGCTATTATAAACGAAAGCGTGCAATCTGATAAGATAAAAAAACGACCTCCTTGCGGAGGTCGTTTAGATTGGTCTTGTTTAAGACTTAGGGAACGATGAAGCCTTCAGAAACGAGGAAGCTATCAACACCGTTGTAGTCTTTACCTGAACCGAGTTGGTTGGAGGTACCGAGGATTTTAGCACCAGCGGCTTTACAAGTTGCGCCACCAACAAACTTCTCAGCAATCAAGCCCACATGGTTGAGTGTCCAGCTTTCGCCTTCAGCAACAGGTTTATCATTCTTGATTTCTTTGTTGACAGTACCACCGGTAACGGTACAAACGATGCCACCCGCAGGAATTTCAGCATCACCAACGTTGACGATACTCCAGCTGGTGAAGTAACCGAAGACGCGGTCCATGATCAAGGGGTAGATGATGGTGGAACCACCAGCATTGGGATCAAAAGCGTTGTAAGAACCGCCCTTGACGTCTTTGCTGTTGAGTTGGTTGACGGTTGCAACCAAGGGATGACCAGCAGAGTTAACAGTCACAGCACCGGAGCCGATGAATCTTTCGCCCTTAGTACAATCGTTTTCATGAGTTGCACCACTGTAGAAGACACCTTGAGCAAAGGTTTTGGATTCGCCAGCAGGAATGGTTTGAGTTTCTTTACATGCGGTACCAGCCAATGAAGGATCATACTCAACAGTAACGTCTGTAGCAGTATCGCCAGTGTTCTGGATTTGGATACCGGAGAAGTAACCCCAGTTGTTTTCCTGAACGAGGGGCATGATGGGGTAGGCAGCGCCAGCACCAAAACCATTGTAGGCCAAGAGGGTAGGACCGTCTTGGGCAACAGTGGCGGCGATGGGTTGGTCAGAGGTCAAAATAGCAGAGAAAACCTTTTTAGCGTGTTCTTCGCCCATTTGTTTGACGGCTTTGGCAGCGCCGGGTTTGATACCAGCTAATTCGACTTCGAGGCCATCGCTGTATTTAACAGTGACAGTGGCATTTTCTGCGCCCAGGTTCTGGACATAGAAGAAGGTGTCATAGCCCCAGTTACCTTTCATCAAGGTGGGCAGATAGACGCTTGTGGCACCAGCATTGAAGGCGCTGAAAGCACCGTAGGTCATGGGTTTGCCACCGGTCTTCAGACCGACGAGGTTGGACATACCAGCAGTTGGGACGTTGGAGGCAACAACAACGCTACCATTGAAGCCAGCGTCAACGGGCATCGTACTTTGATAATAGCTTTTGGTTTGATATGCAGCGATGCTATCTTCAGCGGTTTCAACCAGGTTACCAGCGAGGTTATAGAAAGCGATGGTAACAGCACCAGCGTCACCGGAAAGGTTGCGGATTTGAATACTGGATTCAAAAGCGACAGGTTTTTGGGCTTGCACACCAGCAACTGGCAGAATAGCCAGAACGAGTGCGAGAGCCAAGAAGATTGAGAAGAACTTTTTCATTAGTAAATACTCCTTTTGTAGTTTATGCCCCAAGTATAGGTTCCACTGCCTCCTTTTTCAATAATCCATCAGGATTATTTCTCCAAATATGGGTGTTTTTTCATTAACCCATTAGTACTATTCTTGTTTTCCAACGAGTAAAACACCCCAATTTCTCAAAAAAAGAATCAAAAAACGCCGTGGACTTTTGCCACGGCGTTTTTGCAACAAAACTTCCGCTAAAGCGTAAACTCTGCGCCTCTACGCATCGCTTCAATGTTTAGGGGAACAAACTTCTTCAGTTTTTCACCGGTGTTGGCTTCTAAAGATTTCTCAATAGCGCCTTCGGGAAGAACCTTCAAATTGGCTTCAAGCGTGCCCAAAAGCACCATATTTGCCGCGCGTTCGTTACCGATTTCGCGAGCAATGGTATTGGCAGGCACCATGATGATGTTGATATCTTCACGGGTGGGCACACGGTTGACCAGGTCTTCGTTCACGATCAACCAACCACCGCTTTTCACCATGCTTTCGTATTTATCCAAAGAAGGCAGGTTCATAGCAATAACAGCCGTGGGGTGTAAAGAAGTTGGTGAACCAATCTCGTCGTCAGAAATAACGACAGTACAGTTGGCGGTACCGCCACGCATTTCAGGGCCATAAGAGGGCAGCCAGGTCACGTGTTTACCGTTATCCATGCCACCATAGGCTAAAACCTGGCCTGCGTACAAAGTACCCTGACCACCAAATCCAGCAATGATTACTTCATGTTGCATCTTACTTGACTCCTTTCATCACTCTCTCGGCTTCTTCAGAAACCTTGAAATCGCCTATTGGGTAGTATGGCAACATATGCTCTTTGAGCCATTCGCGGGATTTCGGCGCATTCAAACCCCAGTTGGTGGGGCAAATGGAAAGCATCTCAACCATCGTGAAACCCAAACCCAATTTTTGAACTTCAAAAGCGGTGCGGATGGCTTTCTTGGCGGCACGGATGCTGCGCGCGTCATGTAGACTGCGTCGCACAACATAGCTGGCGCCATCCAGGGTCGCTAACATTTCAGCGGTACGGATGGGGTAACCTTGGGTTTCCACATCACGACCCATAGGAGAAGAGCTGGTCTTCTGTCCGGGCAGGGTTGTAGGTGCCATTTGACCACCGGTCATACCGTAGTTAGTGTTATTGATGAAGAACAGGGTAATCTGCTCACCACGTGCGGCAGCTGCAACTGTTTCGCCCATACCCATAGAAGCCAGGTCACCATCACCTTGATAAGTGAACACCAGGCGGTCGGGTAAAGTGCGTTTGATACCGGTTGCCATCGCAGGTGCGCGACCATGAGCGGCTTCAACAAAATCAAAATCGAAGTAGTTATAGGCAAACACAGCACAACCAACCGGTGCCACACCGATGGTATTGCGCAATTCGCCCATTTCTTCGAGTACTTCGGCAATCAAGCGATGTGCCACGCCGTGCGTACAACCCGGGCAATAGTGGGTTGTGCGGTCGGTAAAACCAACAGGGCGTTGATAGACCACTTTGACATCTGTATCGGTCATAATTATGCTCCTTGTCCAATCAAATCGCGCATTTGCGCCAGCCAGGCTGCTCTGCCATCAAAATCAGGTTTAGCATCGGCTTCGATCATTTCAGTAATAGCGCGGCCAATCTCATCCGGATAAGGCACCATGCCACCCATGCGGCCATAGAAATGCACAGGCGCGCGGCGAGCAACAATGGAAACCACATCATCCAACATTTGACCGTTGTTCATCTCAACCACCAGGAAGCCCTTGGCTTTATCAGCCAGTTCGCTCAGGACCTCTTTAGGATAAGGTGAAAGGCTAACCGGTCTCAACAGACCCACTTTGACGCCTTGTTCACGGGCTTCGCGCACAGCAGTCAAAGCAATACGACCACAAGTACCAAAACCAACCACGACATATTCTGCATCTTCAAGATAATAGCCCTTGTAGCGCACCTCATTGCGGGTGATTTCTTCCCACTTGGTCATCTGGTGGATGTTCAGCTTTTCTTGAGCGGGGGCATCAATATTGATGGAGGTCAAGAAGCGCTTATCGCGACCTTCTTTGGGGGCGACGGCATAATCTGGCGAGTCCATATTCACCTTTTTAAAGGGAGGCAACTCACAAGGTTCCATCATTTGGCCCAAGAAACCATCCATCAGAATGACTGCTAAGGTGCGATATTTTTCAGCAAGGTCAAAAGCTTCGGCGGTCAGGTCAACAGCTTCTTGAACTGAAGACGGTGCTAAAACGATGAGATGATACTCACCATGGCCACCACCATGCACAATTTGGGTGTAGTCGGCTTGGCTGGGAGAAATGTTACCCAAACCAGGACCACCACGCATAACGTCAACCAAAACGGCAGGCACTTCGGTACCATAGATGTAAGAGATGCCTTCAGCCATCAGGCTAACGCCTGGGCTTGAGCTGGAGCTCATTGTGCGCAAACCGGTACAAGCAGCGCCATAAACCATGTTGATAGCGCCAAGTTCGCTTTCAGCTTGCACAAAGGCGCGACCGAGTTCTGGCATACGCGCGGAAAGGTACTCCAAAAGTTCGGTCTGAGGGGTAATGGGGTAGCCAAAATAAGAAACCAAACCCGCTCTCACGGCGGCTTCAGCAACAGCTACGTTCCCTTTGATCATTTCTTTTGTCATGATTAGTCAGTTCCTTTCTCTTCATAACCGGGGGGTGTGCCGCGAAACACAGTAATTGCAGCGTCTGGACAAACAGTTGAACAAATGCCACAGGCGATACACTTTTCCGGGTTTGCCATATAAGCAGGGTGATAGCCCTTAATGCTCAGGCGGCTCATGTCCAGTGCCAGGACCTGCTGAGGGCAGTCCGTGATGCATGTTTCACAAGCCTTACAATACAGTTCGTTTACTTCAACCCATCCCTTTGGGGGCATGTGTTACCTCCTAAATCAAGTTCTATATTATTTTGGTTCTTGCCTTCTTTGCTTAGAATAGTATAACAGAACTTGGGCGACTTTAGGGTTGGCTTTTAATCTTTTTTCGGGCTTTCTACGATATCACCATTTGGCATAAAGCTTGCATCTTATCCATTGAAAATTGATTAACAATCGGATTTAACTATGAATACAATACCTGAAATGAACCCAAACACATCCAAGCCCAAAAGCCGTGCTTGGCTATTCATTTTTCCGATACTGGCTTTATTGGTGCTCACCCTCATCTTGGTGATGAACGAAAGTCCGATTCTTGAGCAAAAAGACTTCGTCATTCCCACTGAAATCCCAAAAGCAACCGGGCCACTAGAAATCTTGCTTTTTGAGCAATTACCAGACCTTGTCTCAGAGCGCTTTACCAGCAATTGGCGCCTAGCAGATATTCAATTTAACGAAGGTAGCACCCAAGCAGTGTTATGGATGGCTGAAACGGATGAAGACGGTGAGTTGTATGAACGTGAGCCTTTGCTTATCCTTGCTCTGCTCAATACAACCCATACCAAGTGGGGATTACATGTTTCCTATGATGAAAATTTTGGAGAGCTATTACTGAGTTCAGACTTTGGTGACACGGAACTGGCTGGCTCAATCTTTGTGGGAACAGAGCCAAAAGCCCCGAATGGGCTGGTCTATGGGGGCTACTACCTGCCGTGGCAAGCAGATCAAACCAAACGGATCACTTGGTCCATCGGCCACACTTCGTGCACACCGCAAAACTATTGCTATTATGCCTTTGACTTTGCCGATGGCACTATGTTTGACGTTGCTGCTTCTAAAGGCGGGTTTGTATATCACTGGCGTGACACTTGCGCCAATAACAACAAATCCTGTATGAACAGCATTACACTGGAAGACCGCACAACAAGCCCCTGGACTTACCAAATTTACTTACACCTGGCAAACAACAGCATCCCCGCCCAGTTGAAAAACAAGGATGTTTATGTGTCCCGCGGACAATTGTTAGGAAAAGCCGATAACACCGGTCCCAGCACCGGACACCATCTGCATTTTATGGTGGTTGAAAAAAGCACCTTATCGGCTTGCAAGTATTACTGTTTTGGCAAAGCCGTGGATATTACCTTCCGCGACGTAGACATCAATTGGCACCAGGGAACGCAAGGTGGCCGTCCTCGCCTTGAAAGTGAAGCAGAAGCCTTTGGCGGGCAAGGACGCCGGTATTACACCAGCCAGAACACACATTCACCCGACTTGCCTTACAAGTGGCGCATTGTCCCAATTTTCAAGTAAAGCAAAACGATCAATAGAAATATTAGAGCGCAAAATCCGCTTCATCAGCGGATTTTAGGTTTAAAGAAATAGAAAACAAAATCGCTTATAATCACTACACTAGGTTAAAAATGACTGAACAAAACCCTTTAAGCTCGCGTGAAAGCGAAATCTTGACTCTTCTGGCTCAAGGCAAAAGCAACAAAGAAATTGCTTCTGAGTTGGTTATCAGTGTAAACACTGTCAAGGTTCACATTTCTAATATTTTCCAAAAACTTGAGATTTCTTCTCGCGCTGAAGCCATGATGTACGCCCTCGAACAAGGCATTATCGAAGCCCCGCAACAAGAAACGCCTGAACCAGAGGTGATTAGAGAAGTAGTCCCAGCGGAGTTGCCAAAATGGGTGAAATGGTTTCGCAAGTTCTGGTGGATACCATTGCTTGGGTTGATTATCATCATCACGGGACTCTCCTTCATCTTCTCAAAAACACCGATGTTTAATTCACCAACACCAACACAAGATACCATGCAATTGTTCATCGGGGAAAACCGCTGGCAAAAGTTAGAAAGCCCTTCACTCGCTCGTTCTAACGCAGCTATCGTTAACTATAGAAACCAAATCTTTTCAATTGGTGGAGAAGGCAGTAGTGGCATCAGCGCAACCACTCAGAGTTTTGATACACGAACAAACCAATGGACTCAACACACGCCTAAGCCTCAAGCAATTAAAAATGCCCAAGCCATCTTGCATGATGGAAAGATTTTTGTTTTTGGTGGTGAAACCAAAGATGGTGTGCCCTGTTCTTGTATGGAGGTTTATGACCCTATCGAAGACACCTGGATAAAGAAAAAGAATGCCTCAATCGCTCTAAGCCGTTATGCCGCCACCGTTTTGGACGGTAAAATCTATTTTTTTGGCGGTTGGGATGGCCAAAGACAAAGCCGTAAAACAATCGTTTACAATCCCTATGAGGACCGTTGGCAAGAATCTATTGAAAGCCCCACAGCAGTCATGAATGCTACCGCGGTCAATAGCAATGGGCGTATCTTAATCATTGGTGGAAGCCAAGAAGACCAACCGCTGACCAGTTTGCGTATTTTTTCTCCAGGCCAACCTGACAAATCCAAGATGTGGTCAGAGCCATTGCAAATTTTTGACGCCAAGGAAATTTTTGGCGCGCAACTTTTAGGGGATTCCATCGTGGTAGTCAGTGAAAACAAAGATGAAAATTTATCGATAAGCTATTATTCTTTGTTAAGTGAAACCTGGATGCACACCACTGATGAAAAACCAGCTGATTTTCCGCTTAATCCAAAATTGACCAACATCTCTGGCTCGATTTACTTCTTGGGCAAATCGCCCATCGAAGGTAGCTCAACCAGTATCCTGCTAAAGTTTCAAGCGATCTATACCATCATGATCCCCGCCATCAATAATTAAAAGACTTTAAGGTGATATTTTTTGTTTCACTAGATTAAGCGGTAGTCATTGATATAATTCATTTCAAGTAAACATGAGTAAAAATACCTTTTCGAAAAAGAACAACATCATGTTGAATTCTGGTGACAACGGCTCAAACTTTTTCCAGCGATTTTTGAAGCCCTTTATGGCGGTGGGAAGCACTGCCATTATTGCACAAACCCTGGTCATGCTCCAAAATTGGATTGTTGCCCGCTGGTTGGGTCCAGAAGTAAACGCTTATGCTTTAGCAACTTTTAATATCGTGATAATCAGCTTTATCTTGGTAAATTGGGGGTTTGACCATTGGTTAATCCAACAAACATCGTTCGATCCTAATAATAGCCATGACAACTTTAGCAAAGTCATCACAAATAAATTGGTGTTTGGCATTTTTGTCGGCACCATTCTCCTCATTGCCTTACCTAAATTGCGCAGTGATATCTATATCCCCCTATACCTTATAATTATCTTGCTCGATGTCATCTCGGAATCTCTCTCTAATGCTGCTTATAGTTATTTTCTTGCCACGAACCGATTCAAGCGATCGTCAGTTATTTTAACCATTGCAAGGGCTCTCAGGTTATTGAGTACCTTAGCTTTGATTGCTTTTAAAATTAAAAACCTATCCTGGTTTTTAGCGTTTCGCCTTATTACTAGCTTTGGTGTCTTGATTTATTTGTGGATATCTTTAAAACCCAAGCTAAAATTGAGAAGCCCCAAAACGTTTTTTCAATCGGCAAAACAAGCTTTACCCTTCGGTATCGCGGAAATCCTTAATACCTTTTATGACCATATTGATTTGACCATTCTTGCCTTCCTAACCCTGAACAAAACTGAGATTAGTTATTACGGGGTCGCAGTTAGCCTCCTCTTAGCAGGCAACGGAATCTTGCAAAGCTTGCAACACATGTTGGTACCTTACATCATCCAACAGGACCAATCCAAAACTTATAAAACCAAAAAATCACTCTACCTGCCGCCATTTTTAATTTTGCTAGGCTCCGGACTCATTGGCATGTTAATATTCGCGTTTTTTGGTAAGCCACTCATTCCTTTGATTATGGGAGAAGCGTATGCCAAAGCTGGCGTGCTAATCAAACTTGCCAGCCCACTCATTTTATTTAAGGCCATTAATGTGGCGTTATCTGCTATCTTAATTTCGCGAAAACAAGAATCGTTAAAGCTCGTCCCGCTTGGGATTGTTAGCTTATTAAAAGTCGCCGGAACACTATTGGTTTACAAGCCATATGGCTTAGAAGGCATGATTGTTGTCTTTATTACCTCTGAGTTTGTGCTCGCTTTGCTTTACACAATCCAGCTGATTAAAAACAAAAATAAGAATCACAGTCTTTCCATGCAACGGCCTATGGATGGAGAATGTGTATCATGAACATCCTCTTTACCACGTTCAACCAGGAAGGCAAAGGAAGTTTTTTGCGAGCCTTTGCACTAGCGAAAGAACTTTCCAAATTGGGGCATCACCTCACTGTCCTCTGTGCATCCACAGAAAACCGCTTTGAAGACAAAATAAAGGATGGCGTTCAACTCATCTGTTTCCCATGGGGTCATCGCTTTTTGCATGGCTACAACCCTTGTGAAGTGCGTGCACGCAAAAAATGGCTTGGAAACAAGAGGTTTGACCTCGTGCATGCTTTCGACATGCGACCAACCTGTGCCCAACCCGCTTTAAAAGCCAAAAAGCAAGGAGCGCTGTTCTTTACGGATTGGGCTGATTGGTTTGGAAAAGGTGGATCAGTAGAAGAGCGCGCGAATCCGCTGGCACGTGCTATATTGAGGCCACTCGAAACCTATGGCGAAATAACTCTTCGCAAACAGGCTGTAGGCACCACTACCATCTGTAGTCATCTTTATTGTATGGGCAAAGAACTCGGCATTCCTCAACACCAATTACAAATCCTCTATAATGGTTTTAATCAGCTCGTAACGCCAATCGCTACCAAAGGGGAAGCGCGTGATGCGTTAGGAATAGACCCAGAACAAAACATGGTCGGAAGTTTAGGCGCTTTCTTCAAGAAAGATTTCGCCTTACTAATGGAAGCCAGCCAGCGATGCCAATTGGATAAATCCATCCATTTTGTGCATATCGGCCAAGGTTGGTCGCTTGCCCAAAACGATAACATCACATTTACCGGCCGTGTATCAGATGAAACGCTTAGTCTTTACCTACAAGCCTGTGACATCCTTCTTCTTCCCATGGCAGACATTCCGGCAAACAAAGGTCGTTTCCCGCTCAAATTCAGCGAATATCTGAGTGCCGGCAGGGCGGTTTTGACAACGAAGGTTGGTGATGTGCCTGATTTTATTGAGACCTATGATTGTGGTGCGGTTTGCCAGGCAAACCCCAACGATTTTGCTCAAACCATCCTCAGAATGCTATCAGACCCAATCGCGCTAGACGCGCAATCCCAAAACGCATACAACCTTTCACAAGACCCGAAACATAGTTGGCAGGAGAGATCTTCCCAATTGGAAAAGTTTTACACCAAATATTTATAAGTTTACTAACAACTAACAAAGAGAAGCCTTATGACAAACACGACCCAAAGCCCAATCGAAAAACCCCAAAGCCCTTGCTTCATTTGTGGAAGCAATGACTGGAAGCAACTTTATCAAGCCAAAGACTTGTTACATGACATTGAAGGTCAATTCTGCCTCTACGAATGCCCGTCTTGTGGTCTGGTTGCCAACCAGCCCAAGCTCAGCTCGCAGGACATAGAAAAATATTATCCTGAGGATTACATCGCATATCCCATTGCTGTGGATGAGGAAAAAGAGTGGCACACCAAGTTGGATCGCCAACGGGGTGTGCGCCGTCGCTGCGATTTCGCTATCCATGAAAGTGGCAAAACGACTGGTGCCATTTTAGATGTAGGATGTGCCACGGGTGTCTTTCTTAAAGGCATGCAGGATTGTGGGTGGGACGCATGGGGCATAGAACCTTCAGATTATGCTGCCCACTACGCTGTTGAAAAGCTTGGGCTAAAGGTGACTCATGACTACTTAAAAGCTGATAGTTTCGAAGCAGGCCAATTTGACCTGGTCACGCTTTGGGATGTTTTTGAACACTTGCCCAACCCAGTTGAAACGCTTGAAATTTGTCGCACCATACTCAAACCTGGTGGTGTTTTACTGCTGTCTTTGCCCAACCCACAATCTTGGGATCGGCACTTTTTTAAGGAAGCCTGGTCTGGATGGGATGTGCCCAGGCACTATTATGTCTATAAACCGCTCAGCCTCACGCAGTTATTGGACAATCACGGTTTTCGCTTCCAGCGCATCAAGAGCTTTACGGGACGCCATGGCGCAATGGGCATATCATGGGACTTCTGGCTGAAAAACAAGGGCAAAACAGAAAAATGTCGCCATCGTTTCTCGAAATTTTTCCACTCCTACGCAGTCCGTGCTCTAACCTACCCGTATTTCATGTTCGCCGACGCCATCAACCGCAGCGCAAGCATGACCTTGACCTATGT
>CAZUZM010000012.1:0-27695 GCA_964624615.1 uncultured Anaerolineaceae bacterium | reverse complement strand
AGTGTGAGCCAGGGCAACACAGATGACCCAAAATCCTTCCTGAGCCGCGAACTGAACGCATCCTTTAGGGATAGTAAGTGAGCCGGTGTGGTGACCGTTAGCAACACTACGTTCATGACAGTGAACTGTGAGTGCCCAGCCTGGCTGGGAATGCGGGTGGTACCGCGGGCTTCTGATGGCTCGTCCCAGTGTGGATGGGCTTTTTTGTTTCTCATCCGATAGCTTAAAAATCATAACTCAAAGAAAAATCCTTTGAGTTCAAAGTGCCAAAGCGCTTATGGAGGTTGTATGTTTAGATCAGTATCTTCAAAATTGAACAGTGTCGAATTGGAGGAAGCCCAATTAAAATTCTGGAAAGAAAACCAGATTTTTAAGAAATCCTCTGATGATCGCAAGGACCGCAAACCTTTTGTTATGTACGAAGGTCCACCGACGGCTAATGGTATGCCCGGCATTCACCATGTGATTGGCAGGGTTTACAAGGATATGTTCCCCCGTTATAAAACCATGCGAGGGTATTGGGTGGATCGCCGTGGTGGGTGGGATACCCATGGTTTGCCGGTTGAAATTGAGGTGGAAAAGAAACTCGGTTTTACCAATAAAAGCCAAATTGAGGCTTATGGCATTGGCAAGTTCAACGAACATTGCAAAGAGTCTGCCTTTACGTATATCCAGGAATGGGAGAAAATTACCGATCGCATAGCCTATTGGGTTGACTTCGACCGCGCTTACATCACTTTTAAGAATGAGTATATTGAGTCGGTTTGGTGGTTGCTCAAATCAATTTGGGAAAAAGATTTACTTTATCAAGGTTACAAAGTTGTGCCTTATTGCCCCCGTTGCGGCACGCCTCTTTCAGACCATGAAGTTTCCCAAGGCTATGCTGATGCTGAGGATCCCTCAATCACTGTGCGTATCAAACTTTTGGATGAGGAAGATACCTGGTTGTTGGTCTGGACGACCACGCCTTGGACTTTGCCCTCAAACGTGGCCGTAGCTGCTCACCCAGAAGTTGATTATGCATTGGTTAGCAAAGACTCGCAGCCCAATGAAAAGTATTATCTGGCAAAAGACCTCATCCCAATGGTTTTTGGCGATGAGCCGATCACGATTCTCAAAACTGTCAAAGGGACAGAACTTGAAGGCAAGCGCTATGATTCTTTGTTCAAGTTTATGCGCCTGGAGAAACCTGCTCATTATGTGGTGAATGCGGATTACGTGACCACCTCTGACGGCACCGGTTTGGTGCACATCGCGCCGGCTTTTGGCTTGGACGACATGGAAGTTTCTAAAAAGTATGATTTACCCGTGTTGATCACCGTGAATGACGAGGGCCGTTTTGTTCAGGACATTCTGCCCTGGGCTGACCAGTTTGTGAAAGACGCCGACCCTGCCATTATCAAGGACCTTTTTGACCGGGAAATTATGGTCAAAAGCGAGCGTATGACGCATACCTATCCGTTCTGCTGGCGCTGTAAAACGCCACTGCTCTATATGGCACGCCCGACTTGGTTTATCAAAACAACCGCGGTGAGAGACCGCTTGGTTGAAATCAATCAGAATATCAACTGGTTACCTGAGCACATTAAAACCGGGCGTTTTGGCAATTGGCTTGAAAACAACATCGACTGGGCAATTGGACGTAACCGCTATTGGGCGACGCCGTTGCCAATGTGGGTGTGTGACGATTGCGGCCATCAGCATTGTGTTGGTTCTCTTGAGGAATTAAGTCGATTGACGGGTGTAGACCAAAGCCAGTTGGATATGCACCGCCCCTATGTCGACGATATTCATTTTGCTTGCCCAAGCTGTAAAAATGGAAAGATGAGTCGTGTGCCGGAAGTGATCGATGTCTGGTTTGATTCTGGCGCGATGCCGGTGGCACAATGGCATTATCCTTTTGAGCATGAAACTGAATTTAAAAGTCAATTTCCCGCCGACTTCATCTGTGAAGCGATTGACCAAACCCGTGGGTGGTTCTATTCCCTATTGGCGATTAGCACGATGGTGTTTGACTCAACAAGCTATGAGAATGTTATTTGCTACGGGCATATCTTGGATGGTGAAGGCAAGAAAATGTCCAAACACATCGGTAACGTAGTAAACCCATGGGATGTAATCGATAAGCATGGCGCGGATGCTACCCGTTGGTACATGTATACCGCGACGCCTCCCGGAAATTCACGTAACTTTAGCATTGACTTGGTGGGTGAAGTTTTACGCACGTTTACCCTGACTTTGTGGAACACGTATAGCTTCTTTGTGACCTATGCTAATCTGGATAACTGGAAGCCTGGTGAAGGTGAACCGGCGGTTTATTCTGATTTGGATAAATGGCTGCTTTCATCGCTTGAAAAGCTTGTGAAGGATGTCACCGACGCTTATGAATCTTACGATGTCATTGGTGCCACCCGACCGATTGAAGCTTTTGTGGATCAGCTTTCCAACTGGTACTTGCGCCGTTCACGCCGTCGTTTCTGGAAGAGTGGTGCTGATGCAGATAAAACTGCGGCATATGAAACGCTTTACAAAGCCTTGGTGACACTTGCCAAACTATTGGCACCTACCATGCCCTTTATGGCAGAAGAGCTTTATCAGAACCTAGTGTTGTCTGTGGATCCAGAAGCAGCCGAATCTGTGCATTTAGGAGATTGGCCTGCTTTTGATGAGAGTCTCATTGATGACAAGCTGAACCGCGATATGAACGTGGTAATGAAGTTGGCTTCTTTAGGCCATGCGGCACGCGCCAAATCAAGGGTGAAAGTGCGTCAACCCCTTTCTGAAGCAGCATTTGCAGTAGGTAGTGCTGATGAAACCGATCTTGTTTACCATTTCGCAGACATTCTGCAGGATGAACTGAACGTGAAATCGGTTAGTCTATTGAGTGCCAGTGGTGACGCGGTTGATTATCGTTTGAACCCATTACCCAAGCAACTCGGTCAGAAGTATAAAGGTTTATCACCCAAGGTTCGTCAAGCCATTTTAGATTTGCCGGCGAGAGAAAGTGCCGAAGCCTTTTTGGCAGGCCAAGCGGTGCCGGTTGTGATTGAGGGCGAAACCTTTAACATTGAACCCGATGAGGTTGAAGTGATTACAGAATCACGTGCTGGTTATGAAGTTGCTTCTGAAGGTGCTTATCTAGCTGCGTTGGTAACAACTTTGACACCAGAACTTGTCAATGAGGGTTTGGCACGTGAGGTGGTTAGAAGGGTGCAGGCATTGCGCAAGGACTCAGGATTGGACATAGCCGACCGCATTAGCTTGAGTTACGCTGCCAGCGAAACCTTAGCGAACGCCATTGAAGCCAATCGCGACTATATTTGTAGCGAAACCTTGACTCTCGAGCTTAAAGCGCAGCAAATCCCTGAAGGAATGGCCAGTGTTACCGATAGTTTTGATGGTGAAGAACTGACCATCGCTCTAAAGAAAGTTGAGATTCTATGAAAGAAAAACTCAAGCATAACGCTTTGTTGATAGCCATTGTCACCGTAATTGTTGCCCTTGATCAATGGACAAAGATTTTGGTAAGTCATAAGCTTGCCCTGGGTGAAAGCATTTCACCCATCAAAGCATTGGACGGCTTTTTCAAGATTGTGCATTGGCATAATACAGGCGCCGCATTTGGCTTGTTTCAAAACGCCAACCTTGTCCTATTGATCACGAGCATCGTGATTGTGATTGCTGTGTTGTTTTACTACCAGGGTGTTAAAAAGAACGCCTGGTTGGCTAAGGTATCCCTTTCGCTGATTGTGGCTGGTGCGCTTGGCAATATTGTGGATCGCATTAAGTTCAATTATGTGATTGACTTCCTGTCATTTGGCAAGTTTCCAGTCTTTAACGTCGCTGATTCAGCTGTCACAGTAGGCGTGTTTTTGATGGTCATCTATTTCTTTATCAGCGAAAAAAAGGCCAAAGAGGAAACATTGTTAGAGGAAAATGTCCCCACAGTTGCCTTGGAAACTGAAGATAGCGCAGAAAGCGAAGAACTTGTGCATAACGAGGATGCGTCATGAGTCAAGCCTTTATCGCTCACAGCTTTGAAGTGGTAACGCCAAATCGATTGGACAAAGCCATAACCGATTATTTAAAGGATGTTTCTCGTGCTAAAGCTCAGGAAACCGTTACCAACGGCTGGGTAAGGCTTAACGGCGAAGTTTGCCAGAAAGCTTCAACCCGCGTAGAAATTGGCGACAAAATTGATCTTCAACTCGAAGTTGAGGCTGAAGAGACATTGCTGGCTGAGGATATACCCCTCAATGTGCTTTATGTTGATGAGAATGTGATTGTTATCAACAAACCAGCCGGCATGGTTGTTCACCCAGGTGCGGGCAATCAAACTGGCACCTTGGTCAATGCGCTGCTTTACAGGTGGCCTGAATTGCGTGAAGTTGGTGAGGCCTGTCGTCCTGGGATTGTTCACCGATTGGATAAAGAAACATCCGGCGTTCTGGTTGTAGCCCGTAATAACACAGCTTATAAATGGCTGGTGCGGCAATTCAAAACACGGAAAGCACAAAAGACCTATTTGGCGCTGGTGGATGGTCACCCACCAACACCCAGCGGACGCATTGAAGCCAATATTGGTCGTGATGAAATTCATCGCCAGCGAATGACTGTGAAATATGGCAAGAGTCGGGTCGCTATTTCAGAGTACCAGACCGTTCAAACGTATGCGCGCCATACACTGTTAGAAGTTCAACCGCATACCGGCCGCACTCACCAAATTCGTGTCCATTTGGCGTTTATCAATGTGCCAATTACTGGCGATAAAGTTTATGGCCGTCGCAAGCTCAGTATTCCGATTGATCGTTTCTTCTTGCACGCCAATAAGTTAGGCATTGCCTTACCTGGTGATAAGGAATTGACCGAGTTTGTTGCCCCGTTACCTGAAGACTTGAAAGATATTTTGAAAACTGTGGAGAAATTAGACTAATGAAAACTTATGATTTTAGATCCGACACCGTAACAAAACCCAGCGACGCTATGCGCGAAGTGATGGCAAAGGCTGTCGTGGGTGATGATGTTTATCATGAAGATCCAACCGTCAATCAGTTGGAGGAAATGACGGCAGCCCTTTTGGGTAAAGAGGCGGCTCTGTTTGTGAGTTCCGGCACTATGGGCAACCTGGTCGGTGTTTTGGCGCAATGCCAACGTGGTGATGAAGCCATTATGGGCACCCAAGGGCATACTTTCTTGCATGAAGCCAGTGGTGTTTCGGTTTTGGGCGGCGTGTCGATGTATACCGTGCCGAATGAGGATGATGGCAGCATTAGTCTGAAAAACTTGCAAGGTGCAGTGCGCAATCATTTTGATGTGCATGAACCAATCACCCGGCTGGTTATCCTGGAAAACACCCAGAATTTTTGTGGTGGCACCGTCCTAAAGACGGCGTATGTTGAAAGCGTAGCAGCATTTTGTCGAGAGCGAGGGTTGGCATTACACATTGATGGCGCGCGTTTGTTTAACGCCGCAGTTGCCTTAAACGAACCTGTTTCGGACTTGGTTAAACACGCCGACACCGTTACCTTTTGTCTGAGCAAAGGACTGGGTGCGCCGGTTGGTTCAATGTTAGCTGGTAGCAAAGAAATCATTACCAAGGCGCGTCGATTGCGAAAAATCCTGGGTGGTGGCATGCGACAGGCAGGCATTTTGGCTGCGGCTGGTATTTATGCTTTAGAGCATAATGTGGAGCGTTTACGTGTGGACCATGTGCGAGCGGTTCAACTCGCTGAGAGCTTAGCTGCAATTCCTGGTGTTACGCTAACCCGCGGCACACCCCATACTAACTTGATTTTCCTTAAGCTTGATGATGAGGTCAAAATCGAAACGCGAACCTTTATCGACAAGCTGAAAGAAAAAGGTATTTTAATTATGGACGTTGGTCCTAGGGAATTCCGTTTAGTGACGCACCTTGATACACCGGATGAAGCCATCGAACAATGTATTCAAGCGTTTGGTGCGTTGGTTAGATAAGCAGTTCAACCTCAACATTCTGGCATACTACATGCACTTGTTAGCATAGGTATGCCAGAATGAAAAAATATCATGTTTTCTTTATAGTTTTAGTTGTGGTATTAATCATTTTGTCCCTGGGGCAAAATGCGATTTTTGCTCAGACAGTAGACCAATCTCAGGCTGAGGTCACAACTGAAGAACCAGTAACACAAGCTGCTTACAGGTATGCCTTTCCATTAATTTTTTATAAATCCAAACCCGGTCAACAGCCACCCGACCCAATCGGTCCAGTGGGTGGTACTTTTACTTCTGTTATGACCGATCCAAATAATCCAAATATCGTCTATGGTGGCCATTTTTTGCGTGGTGTGTTTAAGAGCTATGATCAAGGACAAACCTGGAACGAAAAGAATAAAGGTTTGCCTACAAAGCAAATCCAATCTTTGGCCATTCACCCTCGGCATTCGAACATTTTGTATGCTGGTACTTACGGAAAAGGTGTTTACTTATCGCGGGATGGGGGCGATAATTGGATACCTTGGAATGGTGGAAAGCTGGATAACCACATTGTCTATGACATAGAAATTGACCGTCTGAACCCTTCGAATGTTTACGCTGCTTCCCGCGTGAATGGGAGTTTGTTAGGGTTTCTATTTCGTTCAACGGATGCTGGAAGCACCTGGACAGTCGTGTATCGTGGTGATTGGTTTGATACATTGGATTATTTCTATGACGTTGCTGTTCATCCTGCTGGCATCAATACGGTTTATCTGGCTGCCCATGAACATGGTTTTTTGAAAAGCACAGACAACGGCAAAACGTTCACGCTTATCAATAATGGCGTTACAGATCTTTCGGCAAGAGGTTTCGCTTTTACAAAGGCAAACCAAAATCAGGTGATGGCAGCCGTTTGGAAGGGCAGCGGAACCTTTAGGACGTACAATGCGGGTGCTGCCTGGCAGCAAGTAAATGGTGGTTTGCCAGGTGCAGTACGGATAGGCAAGATAAAAGGTGATCCCTTTAGCCTGAGTACAAACCGGTTTTTTGTTGCCACGTACGGAAATGGGGTCTACAACACTGCCAACTTCGGCGATAGTTGGGTCTATCGAGGACTGAGTGGTTATCAAGTAAACGATATTGCGATTTCATATTCCGAGCCTCAAACGTGGTTTTTAGCCACGCAGGATAAAGGCATGTTGCGGACGAAAAATGGTGGTTCAAGCTGGGCAACAATCAATGATGACTTACGCCTTTATACCGTTACCGGCATGCAAATGCTTGAAGATGAACGTGTCTTCGTGGCTGTTTATGGCCAAGGCGTTTTTCAGGTTAAATTTGAAGAAGACGAGTGGTTGCCAATAAATGAAGGTCTGGATGACTTAGCGGTGACTGGCTTTTACAGTGATGGTAAAAAATTATGGGTCACGAACGATTACGGATTATGGCAATACAAAGATGACTTATGGCAGTCAACAGGTTTGCCGACCACTAAAGTGTCTCCGGTAAAGCACTTCGATTGGCAGAACGATCTTTTGGGTATTCCACAGGAAAGTCTGATACAAACACTTGAAATGAAGGGCAAACAGTCTATTAATAGTGGTATTGCGCGTAGTATAAGTGTAACATCTTTGGCTTTTGATGGAAGTAAGCTGTTTGTAGGAAGTGATGATGGTGTTTGGAAGTTTTCCGGTCAAGCATGGAAACAAATTGGGTTGGAAGGTCAGTTAGTGCATGCTTTGGCAATCGACTCGCTATCAAATCGTCTGTTTGGGGCAATTTGCGCAGATAGTAGTCAGTGTCAATTATGGCGTTTAGACAAGAATGGATGGCAAGCCATTTCCCAAGGCTTGAACGGGAGCAAAGTGCATGACATCAAACCCATTGGTGGTGACGTTTTTGTTGCTACGAGCCAGGGTATTTACAAATGGCACGAAGAAACGCAAAGATGGGTGGCGGTGTTAGAGGATACACAAGACTTTTTGTCTTTACAGCAAAAGCCAGGTTTTCCAAGCACGCTCATTGCAAGTGGTCATGGTGTCGTTTATGTTAGCCAGGACTTTGGGGAAACATGGCGGGAATTGACCGCTGGTGGGGACTGGCACTATCAGCATATTGGCTTTATACCTGGGGATGATGTAAAGATTCTGTTAGGAAGCAAGGAATCGGGTGCCTTTCTGATGGCGATTGAGGATTAATCGACTACAATTTCAGCAGATGCTTTGTTTGGAGATGCCATTATGCTGATTGTTTTATCGGATTTACACTTTGCAGATACCAGTGCCTATACGATGGGCATTGATCGCAGTAACCTAAACCTACCAGGCAGGGTCTATCGTACCTTTTTCCGTGAAATTGCTGAACTCATCAAAGATGGCTATGTCAAAAAGATTGACCTTGTTTTGGCCGGGGATATCTTTGAGATAACCCGTTCGGTCATGTGGCATGAGGACGACTTACGACCTTATATGCATAATGACGAAGTTACGCCAGATAGTTTAGCGGAGGACCGAATTTGTGATATTCTGGATGCCATCACCCAGGATCCAAAGGTTGATGATACGGGTGCGGTTTTTCGTGGTTTAAAAGACTTGTTTAACTTACCAGTAAAGGTTCATTATTTTCCAGGAAACCATGACCGTTTGGCAAATGCAACCCCAATAATTCGCAATAAAGTCAGGGCATTTTTAGGCATCGAAGCCAGTGAGGAAGTGTTTCCCAATCAGTATATCCATTATCGGGCTGATGAGGCGCGGGTATTGATTCGGCATGGGCATGAATATGACCATGCAAACTTTGGGAGCAACCTTGCGCTTTGGCCTGAAATTCCGATGATTATTGACAAAAGTTATTACGATATGCCTGTTTTAGGCGATATTATCACAGTTGAAATCGCCAGTAAATTACCGGTTTTATTTAGAAAACGTTATGGTGATGAGGCGATATTGAACACTTTTGAACTTCGCCGCATGTATCAGCGATTGATTGACTTTGATAACGTGCGTCCCAGTAGCGCGTTGATCAATTTTCTATTTTCAACCCCAGGTATCGCCCGAAAACAAATTTGGAAGTGGATTGAACCGGTTTTCAGAGAACTCTTGGATGATATTGCTTTTAATAACTCCTTAAGGTCTGACATTATGGCATTGGGGAACTTTGGCAAGCTTGGCACCAAAGCGTTGATGAGCATTTTTAAAGCCCGGGTTTGGCGTCGCGGTTTACCACTTTGGATGTTTAATGCGCTTATTAATCCTGCCATCCGGAAAACGGGTCATGATTCGGATATCCGCCTCATCGAAAAGGAATCGTTTTTGACTGAGGGTAACCAAAATTTGCGGTGTCTGGTAAGTGGCCACACCCACAACGCCATGGTCAGGTTGTTGAGCGTTGATGAAGGTATTGAAAAATACTATATCAACAGTGGTACTTTTCGGAATGTGATTATGACAACCCCCAACCAAACCCGATTTGGTCGGTTGCGATCAAAAGCACGCATCCTGATTTATGAAGAAGGTGAACAGAATCCAGAATACACGCGTGAAACGGGTTGGTCATTTGACTTTAATGCACGTTCTGGTTTTGGGGCAGACCCCAACAATTTAGTGGACTTTTTCAGTGATTAGCTTTTTAGCTTCGTTGAAATCGCGCCGTCGGACATAGATCTCATAGATAACCGTCGGCATATCGCCGCCTTTATACATCGCCAAATTTGATTTAGCGTAGGCAAGCGAGTCCATCGCCGAGCCTATGCTGCCGCGGGTGCGCTTTGTATTCACACGGTAGAGGATTTCATTCTTTTTGAGCAAATCCTCTACCCTGCGAACTTCTTCTGCATTGGTGTCAACCAACAGCTTTTTCAAAAAAGGGATAATCATAAAGAGAGTGGTTATCGAGTTTTTGAATGTTTTGCTCATTATTAAGCCTACTTCGATGTGCTCAGTTTGACCATCTTCCCTTTTTGGTCAAAGGTCATGCGGGCGAATTGGTCAAAGTTTTTAGAACGGTATTCATAACTCTTGCGAACCGTCACCACAAAGCGCTGGCTTTGTTGGATGGCTTCCAAGGTACTCTTGTTGTCTTTCTCGCCGTCACTACTGGTTTGGAAATTGCCTAAAAGCGGGCTAATAGCCATTTTTCCTTCTTCCATACCAGGCATATAAGACTTGATGACCTTTCGAACTTTATCCAGGATTTCATTCGGCATTTGGTCCTGACCGATAACTAAATCACCTCGGTTATCACCAATGGTCTTGAGCTCAGGAGAGGTGGCAACGCGCACGATCGGCTTGGTCATTTCTTTGATATCGCGGGCACTTGCCAGCGGATCACCATAAAGAACGAACGAAAGGATTGTTTTCTGGTCCTCTCCATCCAAAAAGCCCTGGTCAGCGGTCATCTTGCTGGCAAGGGCGAGTTTAGCGCGCATCAAAGCATAACCTGCCGCAATATCATTTTTAACATGCGTCCAGAAATGGTGTGCCAGAAGGTCAGCAGCGACGAGCGTTTTACTCGGCGCGCCATAAGCGATGACGGTTGAGCCAACAAAAGCACGTGTGCCACGGGAAAGGAAATTCAGCGCAACCGATTCATTCACTTTTTTGTCTAAAACCCAGGCACCAAAACAAGCTTCGCTTAGGACGATAGACGGGGCACCACTGGCTTCGGTGAAGTTTTTAGTGTTTAAGGCAACTGGATATTCCACATCATTGCCTTGACGGCTTAAATCCCGTTGACCATACCACTCATTGCTTTCTTTCAAACCATGGAGGTTGAAGTAGCCAAATTTCGCTTTGGCTTTTCGGGATTCTAGAATATTCTTGTTGGTGGTGGGTGGCGAAGTCAAAAGACGTTTTTGGTCATCAATCACACCGTACACTGATTCAGAGGCTTGTTTCCACACTTCAGCGCTGACACCCAGATGATCCTGGGTTTGTGGTTTTGTGCTAAAAATCTTAAGCCAGGCAAAAAGCGCACCAAAGAATGTCGCAAGGAAGTTTCGTGCGAAGCTTTTCTTTGTTTTGCTTTTCATCCCATACTCGTTATTGAGATAACGAAGTTGCTCAAGCAAGTAGCCTGCATCTTTTCCGCGCTCGTCGGGAAGGCGGCCAACGGGCCATTGCTGGACGAAGAAGTTTTGGTCCAAGGTTGCATAGGGATTGTCGGACGGCACATTTGGGTCACTGTCGTCGGTGGGATTTGGCAAAAGATGGAAGGGTAAAATGTCGTCGCCACCAATAAGCAGAAGCGCGCCAATCATCTCGCCACGACTGGATAGTTTGGCATCCAATTCTGCCAATGCAGTTTTAAGGCTCGCGGCATCACAAGTTTGTAAGGTCGACGTGCCTAAAGATGCGGAAATCTCTGGATCATCTGGAATAAAAACGGTGCTGTTCCAACCAGGTAACTCAACGATTTTGGCGGAAAGAGAACTGATGGAATCGATGATAACCTGGGTCGTGTTTTGTCCGTATTTTTTAGTGAGGTTACCACGACTGGTCATTAAGACATAACTAGGAAAACGTGTGTCTGCGGTAGAAAGTTCTGGCTTGTTTAACTTGCGGGTAACTTTCTCAAAATCAGACTGAATTTCATCTAAAGCAGCCACGGTACGGCGGGTTTCTTGATTGAAAATGCTTTCCTCAAAGCTGGGTTCTGCAAACTTACCATCCATCGGTGGTGTGGCGATATCTTCACGAAAGAATGAAGCCGTAGGAATTTCAGAATAATCCACCGCCTGGTCGCCTTCAGCTTGAAGAACGCCCATAAGGTCTGATTTGTGAAGTGGAACGGTAGCTTGTTCTGAAAGCAAGACTTGCAAGGCCTCTTCGGCGCTCAACTCACCTTGACTGCTGGTTGATTTAGCAGGTTGAGTCCCTATAGGTTGTGTCGCATCGGTAGAAGCGGTGGAAAGAATGTTCCAGCCAAGCTCGGCTGCTACACTGGCAGGAACAGGCAAGTCAAGATAAACCTTGAGATCTTCTGGCCACAGGGGTTGGTAAACATGGTTAGGACCAAGCAAGCGATAGACCACCTGTCCGCTAACATCATGGGCGGCGCACCAGTGCAACTTTTCAACACCTGCTGAATCTTTTTCGTTGCTCATATCGGCCAAAGCTGAAAAAACTTTGAGCTGTAAACAATCCTTCCAACGACTTGTGTACAGGTCACTAAGCGTTTTGAGTAAGGTTGCATTCCCCATTTGCAAGACAATCCGCATATGCATAATGGCTGGTAATGGGATGCTGGGGTTATGCGCCAGGCTTTCGAGCACAGCCTTTTCAGCGTTACCAACTTCGCCAGCCTCAAATTCTGCACGGGCTTGTACTAAAGCGGGCAGCCATGGGGAAAGCTGTTTTCCAGCCGGTACCTCACGGTTGAGATAGCTTAGGGCTGTTTCATTTTCAATATTGGCGTGCATTGTAAGGCGGGCAAACAGGTTCAACGCTTCAGTAAACTCTGGGTCAAAGCGAATGAGACGCTCCAGGGTTGCCATTGCCATTTCTTTGTCGCCTAATTCGACTAAGACAGAGGCATAAATAAAGTTAACCAAAAGGTCGCCAGGGTAACTGGCCATCCAGATGAGACAAGCCTGACGCACAAACTGATATTCACGATTGCTCATCGCGGTTTGTACGAGGGTTAAGAATTTGCCCCTGCGGACAATCATTAAATCTTCTGCGTTTTGTTGTGTGTATGGTCTCATTTTCGTTTCGGTGCCTCTTGGAGATTATTAACAAGATTTTGTGCGACGATGGATGCCAATTGTCGACGAATGCTTTGGTCAGTGGGTGCAAGTTGTGCCGCTTGTTGAAGCATCAATTCAGCACTGCGGAAGTCGCGACTGGCGCGATAAGCGTTTGCGGCGTGGACATAGGGTCGTGGGTCCTTGCTGACCTGTTCAATAGCCTTATTGTAAATGTGTAAGGCTTCATCGGTTTGGCGGGTGTCTTCATAACTTTGGCCCAGCTCAAGATAAGCTTCAATCAAGGTGGGATCGACTGCGATGGCTTGCTTCAAGTAGGATTGAGCAGCATTCTGCTTGTTGTTCAGGCGGCTGAGTGCTCCAAGAGCGAGCAAGGTCTCGGCGTTGTTTTCGTCGAGGCTAAGGCTTCTGATAAGCGTTTTTTCTGCGTTTTGCTCTTGGTTCGCCAGCAGTTGATACTGGGCTAAGAGGTTGAGTACGGAGGGGTATTCAGGGTGCTCAAGCGCCAGGTTGGTTGCCATACTCAAACCGGTAGCAGGATTGTTACGGGCTTCAATGCGAATGCGGTAGATTTCGAAGCTGATGGGATCTTTAGCAATGAGCATTGCATCTTGCGCCAGCTTTTTGGCTTCATCAAAAGAATGCCGAGCGACCAAGGTCTCGATTTTTACCTTCAACGCACGTTCACAATCAAGTGAGTTATCAATGACTTGATTGGCATATGCCATTGCTTGGTCATAATCCTGTGATGCAAGGTGGAGTTCTGCCAATGTTTCAAGGTAAGCAAGATTCTTTGGAGCAAGTTGGTGAAGCTCTTTTGTATAATTAATGGCGCTTTCTTTTTCACCGAGTTTGCGATTGACATCTGCCAGCGCTTCAAGAACGGGGATGGTGTTCGCTTGTAAGGTATTGGCTTTTTCGTAGTTTGTTTTGGCTGCAAATAAGTCTTTTTCCAAGATTTTGACATCACCTAGTGCTTGCCAGAATTTAGCCCGCAAAGGTTCTTGCTCAAGTAGCTCTGTAAGGGTTTGGGACGCCTCTTGGTAGTTTCCTTGTGCTCGTTGACACTCGGCGCGGAACGCGAGCCACTCTGGTTCGTTGTGCCATACACTCAACGCACGGTTGATGGCGTCTTCAGCTGCTTGAGGGTTTTCTTTTTGAGCAAAGGCTAAAGCGGCTAAATGTAAAGCCTGGGTACTAGGATTTATTGGAATGGCACTCAGGACATCTAGTGCTGCATTGCTGTTTTTATCAATCAGTTGCAAGGCGTACTGAAAGTGCAGTTTGTGGTCTTGTGGATATTCCGCCAAAATCTTTGAAATTAGGGTTGGATTTTTACATACCGAAAGAATGGCGTAAACAGTGTTTTGATTAATTCCCAATTCACCACAATCAAGGTGGTCGACACTTTGGGGGTGGAATAACGCTTTGCCAATGGTGTCAAATACTTTGATGGTGTCGTTTTGCAGATACGCTTTAGCAAGGCGATTTTGTTCTTCAAAAAGATCCTCATCCGAGCAATCAAGTTTGGTTTTGGGCGGAATATGCTTTTCGACTAACAAGGCATGTGCGTTAGCCTTAGCGATCGCCTTTTCAGCCAAATAACTGGCGAATGTCAAGTTAAGTCTTGGGTTTGTTGTGAATTCTTTCAAAGTTTCACAATATTTTTGGTCAGCAATTTCCCAATCTTTTAGTTTATGGGCAACAAGCGCAATAGCTAAAGTTTGCCAAATCTGATTAAATTTTTGTGGAAGGCTCAGAAAGATATTCGCGTCCTCGACTTTTGCCGTAAAACCTTCTTTTATAAGCTGTAAGAAAGCATATGCTTGGTGTTCTTGGCCTTCATGCTCAGCGATAAGTGAGGTCGCTGCCATGTTAATCGGATGGTTATCGTTTGTGGCTAAGAAATGCTCTTTGACCAAATCTGCTATGGTAATGTCGTTGTCCAGTAGGGCGTCCAATACTAAAATTCTGGCAATTTCAATGTCGTTGATATCTAAAACCGTTTTATCACTCAATTTATCAAGTGCTTTTTCTAACAATGTCGCATCTTGACAGCTAAGCGCTAATTCTACAGACAATAATTGAGCTGCGGAGTTGTCTGGCTCAATGACCAAAGCTTCTTGACAGTAATCTTTTGCCGCCTGGTAGTCTGCAAGCGCACGTTTGAGCTGCGCAGCGCGGAGGTAGGCACTCACATTGTTAAAGGGTAAGAAACCGCTGTCAGCTTCGGGGGAAAAAGTGCTTTGGATTTCGTTCTTCCCTTCTTCTAGCCAGGATAGCGCCGTTTCAAGCGAAACCAATGCGGGTTGGTAATCTTGTTTAGCGCTGAGGACATCTGACTTCAATAATGCATAACTTGATAATTGACCATGCTTTTGAGCAATGCTGTTGATGAAGTTTTCAGCAATTGTTGCTTGGTTTAATTTAATCAAACTATAAGTAATGTCACAACTTTCATTGAAGTTGATATTTGTGTTCTCAGCCATCGCACGTTGAAGAATGCCAGTCGCTAATTGTTGTTCTCCCATGCGTGTGTAAAGCTTAGCCACATTAAGGTAGTCAGCTGTTGAAATATCGGGTGTTTCAAGCATCTTGCTCAAGGTAATTTTTGATTCATCCACTGCATTGCTTGCAAGATAAACGCGAGCGAGTGACAGATGCAAAATCTGTTCTTCAGGTTTTGAGAAGATAGCGTCTTTAAGAGCCTGAATAGCGTCATGTGGGCGTCCATTAGCCTGCATAAACTTGCTAAACCAAAGAACGTTTGATGTATCTGTGGGTGCCAGGTGAAGTGCGGCTTGGGCACTTTCAACGGCCTGGTCAACCAGCCCTGATTTTTGGTAAGCAATCGAAAGCGCATGGCGTGAAGGAAGATCACTGGCGTTGAATGTAATCGCTTCTTGCAATGATGCCATGCTGATGTCTTCGAAGCCCAAATCCAAAGCAACTAAGCCGATTTGACGTTGCAGGTGTTGATAAAAGCGAGGGGCTTTAGCTTCAGGCAAATCCAGTAGGTAGAGGTAATCCTCATAAGCTTCCTCTAACATGCCTAATTTGGCTTTGACATCCGTCTCGAGCAGTTTCATCTCGAAGGTTGATTCATAGGTAGCATTGCGTTCTTGGAGAGAGGGTAATAGGTCACGCAGATCTTGGGTGGCCTTTTGCGTGTTTGTTTCCTCTTGTTCTGCCAGTCTTAGCAGTGAGCCCATATAAGCTTGAAGCGAAACATTGCTACGGAGACTCTGCCATGCAAATTTATACACGGTGATTGCACGTTGACATTCGCCTTTTGCATCCAGGGCGTCGGCAATGACCAAAGCCAGCTCTGCGTCGGTACTGTAATCGTTTTCGTAAGCTTCAATTGTTCTCCATGCTTCATCAACATGTCCAAGTTTAAGTTGGGCAGAACTGAGCGCAATACTGGCTTCGATGTTTTCAGGATCGATTTGTTTTGCTTGTTGAAGCACCGTAGATGCCTCTGAAGCTTGTCCTTGGGCGAGATACAGTTTGCCCAGCTCTGTCAAGATTTGGGCGTTGCCGGGCGTAGCTACTTGAGCTTTCTGAAGGACATTTAAGGCTTGGTCATCTTCGCCGAGGATCACCCAAATGCGGGAAAGTGCCAGCCAACTTTCAGCTCTTTCGGGTGCCAAGGCTGAAGCGTGGCTTAAAAGTTCCCGCGCTTCGTCGACCTGATCGTTTTTGATGTAAGCTTTTGCCAGAGTAACCATTGCTTCACCATCAAAAGTGTCATCAGCAAGCATTTCTCTGGCAATGGGGATGGCACGATTGGGATGTCCAGCGTCAATGGCCAAGTCTGCATAGAAAAGGCTTTCTTCGCGGCTGGGTTGTTCCTTTAACTGAATGAGTTCGGCATAGGTCTCCAGCGCTTTTTGGGGCTCTAGGGCTTTTATGTAAAGCTGAGTAAGCTGTTTTTTGTGGTCATCATTATTTGGCTCGATGGCTTTTAGCAACTCATAGCCATCAATGGCATCTTTTAATGCCGCCAAGCGCTGATTGATTTGACTAAAAAGCTCAATAGTCTCTAAATCGTTGGGCGATTCTAACAATGCTTTTGAAATAAAGTCCTTGGCAAGCTCAAAGTGTTTTTGTTCAAAGGCAGTTTTCGCAGCCAAAAAATGGTCGGATTGATTGAGAAAACGAGACTTTTCTGATGAAATCACCTGGGATAGTTGTTCAACATCGATTTGTAAACCATTAGTACTCTGAATGGCAGCAAATTCGGGATAACGCAAGGTGTAGAGCCAACTTGCTTTTCGGTCTGATAAGGTGTTGAGTAGGTAGAGGGCTTGATGTACATCGCCTTCCGAAATGAGGAATTCGGCATACTCACTGATAAAAGCCTCATTATCGGGATCGATGGTGAGGATTTCTTCCCAGTTTTTTCGCGCTTCTTCTGGGTCTATTTTTTCTAAGTTCAGGGCTAATTGACGCAAAAAACCAGTCCGCAAGATTTGAAAGTCTTCTTTTGCTTTTTGCAATTTTTCGACAGCGATTTCGTCATGGCCTGCTAATTTTTGAAGCAAGGCTAATTTTCGTTGTGCATTGATGTCAATCGATGTATTATTTTCTGGTTTGTCTTCTGCAGCACCATCGGATAGGGATTGTGACAACTGGTAGATAAAATTAGGCTGTTCGACACTTTCAAGCTTTTCCAATAAAGCGATTTGAAAATCAAGCTGGGAATCATTAAGAAGCGTACTATAAAGCTGGAAGCGTTCGTTTTCATCCATCAATGTGGTTTGAATGCAGTGGGTAATAATGGAAGCCAAGTCTTGCGAGAGTTCTGGCTTAAGGTTGTCTATCAATGTTAGCAACAGGTCTTCCATACTTGGAATGAGTGCTGGTAAAACTACAAAAGCTGTTTTCCAAAGCTCCAAGCCTTTATTCCCAATCGCTAAAAAGTCTTCAACGCTTTCCCAGCCGTCTTGATCAATAAGGTATTGTCGCAGAGAAATTGCTAAAGAAACTGCATCAGAAAGGTTGTTAGGCTCTAGTCCAATAACGCGGATTGTTTCAAGAAAACGCTCGCTTTTTTGCATTTGTTCTTCAGGAATGTCCAAATCCAGGTTACGGAAATCTTCTTGGAGTAAGGCGGGTTTTAACGTATAAAGGGCAAAGCGTGAAACTTGCCAATTAAAAAGACTATTGCCGGCTTCGGCAATCCAGTCTTCGGGGTGTTCGATTGTGCTAACTGCTTTCCAGACCAAGGGCTCTTGACGATATGCTTGTATGATTCTCGGACTTAGTTGGCGGTCAAAAGACGTGTTAAGATAATCTAAAAACCATTGAATACCCATCATATTCTCCTTTGCCTATACCGTTGCAAATAAAATCGGCTTCAACAAAAAGTAAGCCACAGCAAGTAAGACCAAGCTCAAGAAGACAAAGAAGATACCAATGCCAGTGTTAGATTGGGTCAAGTCGTTTAGTGAACTTAGTAGCATAGTGGCATTACCGACCAAACCTGAAACACCGTCGGTGAGCCCTTTTTGTGCCAGCTTAGCAGTTGATTCGGCAATGGTGCGAATGTTTTTGTTGAGTGCTTGTCGGCTTAGTATGACGATGCTAATAACCAGACAGGCAATTCCAATCAAAAACATAATGCCAGCGATGGTAACAATCAATTGGATATTGTTTTCAAACATAGTAACTCCTCTATAGTTCCTTCAGAATCTATGTTGCAACTACTATGCCAAAGCAAACTTTTAGGCTTGTTTTGACGAGTAATTTACCACATCTAACGGCAGGTGATTGACATCGATAATCGGGTTGTCACAAAACAAAATTGCGCGTTCAATCACATTGCTAAGCTCACGAATATTGCCAGGCCAGGGGTAAGCGGTGAGCACTTCTAACGCTTTGGTACTGACATCTGTGATATTAGATCCCTGACGTGCATTGAACTTACGCACAAAATGTCCGACTAATTCCGGAATATCACCCCTCCGTTCTGCCAGTGTCGGCAAATCGAGGTCAGCAACTTTTAAACGATAGTAAAGATCTTCGCGGAATTCGTGATTTTCAATCATCTTTTTCAAATTGCGATTAGACGCGGCGATAATTTGTACATCAACATTAATCAGGGCGGTTCCACCTACGCGGCGAAAAGCGCGTTCTTCAAGTGCTCTCAAAAACTTGGTTTGCAAATCAATGGGCATCGAAGCGATTTCGTCCAGGAATAAAATACCACCATCAGCAACTTCCATAAGCCCTTTGGTACGTTGTGTTGCACCAGTAAAGGCTCCTGCTTCGTGTCCAAAAAGCTCTGACTCAAACATGGTTGGTTGGATGGCGGGACAGTTAATGTCAATAAAGGGCTTCGAAGCACGCGGCCCACTTTTATGAATAAAACGTGCCATGACCTCTTTGCCTGTACCTGTTGGTCCGGTAATAAGCGTGGAAACCGATTTTTCTGAGGCTCGAAGGGCAAGTTCAATGACTTCGGCCATTTGGGGAGACTTTCCAATAATAAACTGTTCTTTTTGACCCTGAGAAGCGCGCCAGTGGTTGAGTTCGCGTCGCATGATAATGACTTCATCCGCTCTTTTAACAGCAGCTTCCAGTTTGATAAGGTCTAAGGGCTTTTCGATAAAATCTTGCGCGCCAGCTTTCATTGCATCGACTGCCATACTAACTTCAGCATGCGCAGTGATGATAATTACTTGCGGTCGCATAGGAAAACGCGCAACATCCTTCAGTAAATGGGGTCCATAACCATCGGGTAACTGTACGTCGAGGATAATGATGTCTGCCTGTCCTTTGGCAACAATCTGACGGGCATCGCTTAAGGTGCCGGCTTCCAGCACTTCATAACCCTTTGATCGTAAAAACTGGCTGATGACCATTCGGGCGGTTTCTTCATCATCGACGACTAAAATACTACTTGTCATTTTTCTCCTCTATCTGTGCCATGGGCAATAAAATGGTAAACATGGTGCCCCCAGGGTAACTTTCAACAAAAATATTGCCTTTGTGCGCGGCAATAATACGCTTTGTAATGGCTAAACCTAATCCCGTTCCAGTTGTTTTAGTTGTCTGGAAGGGTTCAAAAATATGCTTAATAATATCACTGGGTATGCCTGGGCCTGAATCTGCCACAGTAATTTCATATTGAGGCGGCTGGCTGTCAGCTGCGGCTTGAATGTTGATTCGCAAGGTGCCGCCACCGGTGTCCATAGCTTGGATGCTATTGCTGATCAGATTGACAAAAACCTGTTCAATCGCTCGTCCATCTGCTTTTACAATGGCGTGTTCCGGGCTGGTTTCGTAAATATACTCAATGTTGAGGCGGGTCATACGGGGACCCCAGCGTTCTAGAATGTTTTCAATAAGATTGCTGAGATCAGTAGGAATAAGCTGATATTCAACAGGTTTGGCAAAGGTTAATGTGGAATCGGTAAGGTGGGTTAAGCGCTGGCAATCTTGTTGCAGCCGCATAATGAGTTGATAATTGGGGTTGTCTTCAGCCGTGGTCATGCCCATAAATTGCAGACCTGTCGAGATGCTATTGATTGGGTTTTTCACTTCATGGGCAAATACGGCGGAGACTTCCCCTAAAAACGCACGTTGTTCGAGCTGTTTGCTGTGTTGTAAGAGCTGCTCGGTTTGGCTGAGGTCCCGTAACAAAATAACGATGCTTTTGACTTCGTCTTCAAGCAGAATGGGAATACAAGTAAGTTGGGCAGGAAAGACATTACCGCGGCGGTCGTTGAGCATCAAGTTCGTGCCGGCGATGGTGCTGATGCCTTGTTGGGCAGATTTGTAAAGCGAAACCAAGCTTTCGTTAGCAATCAGCACGATTTCGATGTCCTGTAAGAAAACTTCCTTGCTGGCATAGCCTAAGAGGTTCTCTGCTGCCGCGTTCATCTCTGCGATTCGCAGATCAGGTGTCAGCAAAATGAGCCCCTCACTCATATTTTCGGTCAAACCGCGATTGATTTGCACAATATGACGCATGTTTTGAAGCCGTTTTGACGCGTTTTCGAGTGCAAGTAGTTTTGCAAAGACGGTTGCAGCATGGTTGGCAAGGATCGCAAGAAAGCGCATGGTTTCAATGGATGGTGTTGGTGTCAAACCTGTAGCGAAAAGAATGGCATAACAGGTGTTATCGGTGATAAGCGGCAACGTTACCGCATAAACGTAATCTTTTGCTAAGGTAAACTCATGTAAGGCATGTTCTGGCGGTTGATTGCTCAACCACAAATGCTTATAAGCCGGGAGTAATGCGGTATTGGTGCTTACTTTTTTGGGTAAAGTAGCACAGTTGAAGTGTGCTGGTAAAGCATATTTTAGAAAAGGCGCATTAGTTTCCTGGGACAAGTAGAGGGCTGTAATCGGTGCGTTTAAAACCTTTTTAGCAATATCCGCTGTTGTTATTAGCAAGTTTTTAACGGAACCTTGTTGGTTGAGTTTGCTTAAATGTGAATAGGCATCTAACATGCTGCCATTGATTTCAGCATTTATTAAGCTTTCAGTTGGTTCTAATTCGGATTCTGGGGGATAAAATGCCAAAACCACCAAGGTGTTGCTAAGGTTTAATGAAAAAACGCGCATTGCACTTTGGATAATGTCACCATCTGCCAATCGAATGTGGGTAGCCCGACTGTCCGATCCAGTTATGTTGGTATCTGTTTCGTATGGCGCTAAATCTCGCAAGGTCATTTTTGGCAGTTCATCCATTTTGAAATGGCTAAGGTCAAAAAACTTGTGATTGCCATACAGCAGTTCGTCTTTGTCTCGTCGATAAACGACAGCTGCCGCGGGTATAAGTTCGAGAATTTGGGAATGCCTTAAAAATTCAAGCTCTGTTGAATCGGCTTGATTGGATTGATGCATAGGCATGCGACTTTGCACCGACTATCCCTTTGATTGGCTGTGTTTGAGTCGAAGATGAGCCGGCAAGATGCCTTCCATCGAGCGGTACTTCGCAACGGTTCTACGTGCGATTTTGATACCTTGGTCTGCTAATATTTCTTGAATTTCTGAGTCTGAAAATGGGGTGCTCTCAGAGTCAATAATGGCTTTAATTTCCGCCCGGTATGCCAAACTTCTGTCAAAAAAGATCGCCATAGGCACGATGCGTTTATTAGGTAGTTGAATGGTTTTGGCGGAAACAGCGCGCGATATGGTCGATTCATGGACGTCCAGTTCCTTGGCAAGTTGCGCGCGAGTGAGTGGTTTCATCGCTTTGTCACCCGCTATGATGTAATCTTTCTGATAAACCATCAATTTTTCGAGCAAGAGGCGCAAGGCATTGGAGCGTTGTTGGATGCACTTGATGAGCAAAGAAGCTTTTTCGATGTCGTTTTTCCACTCATCGGCTTTTGATTCGTCCATTTCTTTCATGGAGGATTTGAAAAGCGGGTTGACTTGTAAGGTGCCGCGAATGGGTAAAATGATTTCAACAACTAACGGGTTTTTGGGGTTTTCGTTGAGGTAATAAATGAGAACATCGGGTTGATGAAAGACATCTGGTGCGTTTGGGCTGGGATTGCGAACGTCTCCCCAATGGGCGCGTGCCGGAAAAGGATTGAGGTTTTCAGTAATAAAGCTGGAAATGGTGCGAATTTGAGCGCTTGTGGTTCCCAGTTGCTTTCCAATATCCGAGAAGTTTTGATGACTCAGTTTTGACAAGTACTTTTCAATGACTTCGCGCGTGAAACGTGGAACTGTTTCAGTCTCCTCTAGAACATCAATTTGTACCAGCATGGCCTCTTGGGGGTCTTTTGAACAGACACCGATGGGGTCACAGCGTTTGAGACGTTCAATGATATCTGTTACCTCCGAAAGCGGGCGGTGATGATACCGTGCAACTTCCATGGCGGTTGTGGTTAAGAACCCATCTTCATCCAAATGATTGAGAATGTATGCTGTAATCAAACGGTCCCCAACAGCTAAATCACCAGCAATTTGTTTTAAAACGTAAGTAGCTAAATCAACTGATTCAGAGGCATAAAAGTCCTCGGGCACTTGCTCAGAGCTACTCCCTGACCCAGTGTAAAAATCCTCCCTTGGCGAAATAAAAACGATAGGCTCATCAGAACTATAGTCCTTAGGTTGGCTACAAACTGGACATGATCCAGTTGCCTGCAACAACCGTTTGCACATTGGGCAACGGCGCTCTTCAACCAACTCCAGCGCTGGGTTAGAAGCAAGTTCCGATTCAATCTTCTCGTACAACTCGCCAGCACTCAGGCTGAGTAGGGTCATAGTTTGAGCCAAATGGGCTGAAGTTGTGATTGTCGTTTGATGATAGGGAAGTTGTAGCATTAGCTTTTCCTGCCTTTAAAATGGGTCGCATTTGTGCAAGAATTATACCAGAGATTTGAGACGGATTACGCTATAATAGATGTAAGAAAGGAAGAAAATTGACAGATTTATTTTCAACTGAAGAAATAAAAGAAAAAGCCGTTATGGTCGGCGTTTGGCTGGAAAAATACAACGAATCGAACCTTGATTTGGAAGGATCCCTTGAGGAACTCGCGTTTTTAGCCGAGACAGCTGGGATTGAGGTCGTGGGTGAAGTGACCCAAAACCTATTACACCCCAATCCAAAAACCTATATAGGCTCGGGTAAGGTTGAAGAGCTGAAACTGCTGGTTGAGGAACTCGGTGCCGATATTGTGCTTTTTGATGATGAACTTTCGCCACGCCACCAAAGGGAACTTGAAGAAGTCTTTGGAAACAAAGTTAAAGTGATTGACCGCACAGCGTTGATTTTAGACATTTTTGCTCTGCACGCCGAAACCGCCGAAGGAAAGCTACAAGTCGAACTGGCTCAGCTAAAATACCGCCTTCCCAGGTTAACACGCGCCTGGACTCACCTGGCACGTCAAGCCGGTGGTGGCGGTGGACGCACGGGCAGTGTTGGTGGTGTTGGTTTACGCGGTCCAGGTGAAACTCAACTTGAAACGGATCGACGTGAAATTCAAAAGAAGATTGCTAAGTTGGAAGAAGACTTAACCAAGGTGCGCGAGCGACGCTCTCGCCACCGCAATCAACGGAAGAAGACCAATATTCCGGTCGTTGCACTGGTGGGGTACACCAATGCGGGCAAGTCCACTTTACTCAACGCGATGACCAGCTCCGAGATTTATGTTGCCGACCAGCTTTTTGCAACGCTGGATCCAACTATTCGCCAGTTGCAACTACCCGGGGGCACTGAGATTTTAATATCAGATACGGTGGGCTTCATTCAGAAATTGCCGACTCAACTGGTGGCTGCTTTTCGGGCGACCTTGGAAGAAATCAAAGAAGCTGATTTACTTTTACATATTGTGGATGCTTCGCATGAACACATGCAAGAACAGAGCTTAACCGTGCTGGAAACGCTCAAAGAAATAGAAGCAGGAGAAGTGCCCATCCTGACGGTTTTCAATAAAATCGACCTCTTAAGCGCTGATAGGATTCAAGAAATAGAAGCCATTGCGCATAGCAATGCGTATTTTGCATCTGGATTAACCGGTGAGGGGCTGGAAGACTTGCAGGAAGCCATAGCAGATGTGCTTTTTAGCAGTCAATCTATGGTAAAAGTTTTTTTGCCTTACGCCGAAGGGCAGCTCGTATCCATTTTCCATGAAAGAGGGAATGTTATTGATGTCGAACATCTTGAGGATGGCATTTTGATATACGGACGCTTGCCTAAGGAAGCAAAGTCCTTATTTGATGCCTATCGCATCTAGATCCTGATAGTTAAATCAAAAAAGACCAGGGCAAATGCTCTGGTCTGATTTTTTAATAGGAAAAGAATTATTCTTTTTCGACTTCTAAAACTTCACGGCCCTGATAGTGGCCACAGTTTTTGCAAACACGATGGGGTAAGCGAGCTTCGCCACAGTTGGGGCAGTTCACGTTGTTGTTGGCTTTAAGGGCATCATGGGCACGTCGGCGGTCGCGGCGTCCTGATGTGGATCGTTGTTTAGGTAATGGGGTCATCTTGCACTCCTGCTTTCTAAATATTAACCTATGTATATTACTCGATTAGCACCTATCGGTCAAGGGCTATTTAGGGTTATTTCTGTAAAATGTTCCGTAAGAATACTACATCAGAGAAAATTCACAAGGTATAATTTTTTTATGTCTAAAAAACGTGTCTTGATTCGCGGAGGAGGGGATTTAGCCAGTGGCGTTGTGGCGTGTTTGCACCGATCTGGGTGGCAGGTGGCGGTATGTGAATTGCCTCAGCCTTTAGCCGTGCGCCGAGAGGTCGCGTTTTGCGAAGCGGTTTATGAGGGTGAAAAAGTGGTTGAAGGCATCCGCGCACGCTTGGTTACCGAACACTCGGCTATAGAAATTGTTTTGCACGATGGTGATGTCGCTGTCTTGGTTGATCCTGATTTGAAGAGTCTAGAAGAAACACCCTTTTTTGCCTTGGTTGATTCCCGTATATTAAAAAAGGAAAGGATTGATGATAACCCTCAAACAGTACCGGTTATCGGATTAGGTCCAGGTTTTGAAGCTGGTGTTAATTGCCTGGTGGCCGTCGAAACCAATCGAGGTCCCCAGTTGGGTAAAGCCATTTGGCAGGGGAAACCCGAAGCGGATACGGGCCGTCCAGCGACAGTACTGGGTTCCGATTATGAACGGGTCTGCTATGCGCCGTGTGCGGGTGAGGTTCTCCATGATGCGAAAATTGGGGATAAGGTTAAAAAAGGTGATGTCATCGCTCGTGTTGGTGATCAACATATTGCTGCAAAAATTGATGGCGTGATAAGAGGATTGATACGAGAAAACGTAGTAGTAAAACAGGGAATAAAAATTGCGGATATTGACCCAAGAAACGACAAAGAACTCTGTTATAAAATATCCGATAAGGCTATAATAATAGGTCAGACCGTAACACAGGTCTTGGAAGCATTATTTGATAAGAATTTGGAGTAAGCATGAAAATTAATGAGGCGTTGCGCATAGGTGAGAAATCAGTAGTGGCTTTTGTAGGTGCTGGTGGTAAAACCACTGCCATGTTTAATCTTGCGAGAGAGTTTGGCTTTCCCTCTGTTTTGACCACAACGACAAAATTGGGCGTAGAACAAGCGTCTTTGGCGGATAAACATGTGAACCTAAAAGGAAAACTGCCTGAAGGCAGTGACTTTGGCGAAGAAAAAGTAACCTTAGTCACGGATGATTTGATTGCAAATGGCACCCGTTGGCAAGGGCTGGATGATTATAAAATATCTCGCTTACGCAACATTTGCGCTGTCTTAAGCCGACCTTTATTGATTGAAGCCGATGGCGCTAAGACCTTGCCCTTAAAAGCACCAGGCGAAGACGAACCGATTGTCCCCGAGTTCGTTGATCAAGTCATCGTCATTGCCGGACTCGGCGCAGTGGGAAATATTCTCGATGAAGGAAATGTTTTTAGGCCAGCATTGTACTCAGAATTGAGTGGACATGACCAAAACAAACCGGTTTCATTGGAGAGTATCGCCCGTATGTTGGTCAATCCAATGGGTGGCTTGAAGGGCATTCCGGTTGGTGCCAAGAAAACCGTCATTTTGAACCATGCAGACTTGGTGCCACTTAATGACAGCGAATTAGCGATGTTCCGCTCCTATTTGATTCGTCATTTTCACGATGCCTATATCGGTTCCTTACATGAGGGTTGGCTTTTAGGGTTGTATTAAACCATTCAACGGATGAAATAGCTTTTAAAAGCTTTGCCAAGCGTTTTGGAATGTGATAAACTGAAACCTCAAAGAGACGCCTACAGGGCGTCCTTTTTATGAGACAACTATGAGAACAATTGTTTGGAACGAAAAACAGCATGCGGTTGAGATTATCGACCAGAACTGCTTGCCGGCGGAATATCGTACGGTAACACTTTATAGTTACAAGGATGTCATCCGTGCTATCAAGCACATGACGGTACGCGGTGCGCCGGCGATTGGTGTTATTGCGACCTATGGCATGGCTCTGGCTGCATTGCGCTCTACGGAAAAAGATTTGCAAACGCTGAAGGCTATTTTGCGGACTATAGCCCAAGAGATAGGCGATGCCCGACCGACGGCAGTTAATTTGTGGAATATGTTGCATCGAAGCCTGGCTGTGCTTGAATCCTGTGAGGGGTCTGCAGAAGACCTGAAAACTTGTCTTTTGGATTTTGCCCACCATTCAGCTGAAGAAGATGTCCAAACCAATATGACGATGGCGCGTTATGGCGCAGAATTGATTGAGGATGGCGACCATATTGTGCATCATTGCAATACCGGTGCGTTGGCAACGGTAGACTATGGAACGGCGTTAGGCGTTATTCGCATGGCACATGAGCAAGGCAAGAAAATCCATGTTTATGTGGATGAAACCCGCCCACGTTTACAGGGTTCACGCTTGACAGCCTGGGAATTGAGCCAATATGGCATCCCCTATGACATCATTACCGATTCGTCTTCGGGCCACCTGATGCAAGCTGGCATGGTTCATAAAGTGTTTTTTGGCGCGGATCGTGTTGCCATGAACGGTGATGTCGCGAATAAAATTGGCAGCTATATGCTTGCCTTGGCAGCCCATGATAATAAAGTGCCGGTTTATTCTGTTTTCCCGACCAGCACGGTCGATATTAAGATTGCTAACGGAAAACAAATTGAGATCGAACAGCGCGATGACCGCGAGGTATTGGATATTACCCTTAATGGTGATATTGTTGTACCCAATGGAGCAACGGCTTTGAACTTTGCTTTTGATGTAACCCCAAACCGCTTGTTAACCGGTTTGGTGACCGAACTTGGTGTGCTTTACCCGCCATTTGACAATGCGCTTAGCAAACTTTTGAAAAAGGATTAAACATGAAAGTTATTCTCACTGGGTCGATTGCCTTCGACTACCTTATGAAGTTTCCTTATCTTTTTAAGGACACCATCCTTCCCGAACACATTGAAAAAATCAGCCTGTCATTTTTAGTACATGAAATGATTAAGCAAGACGGTGGCGTGGGTGCCAATATTGCCTACAGTCTGGCGATGTTGGGTGGTCAAGCCTACCTCTATTCCACTGCAGGGCAGGATTTCCCGGAATATGCCAA
>CAZUZM010000011.1:0-28276 GCA_964624615.1 uncultured Anaerolineaceae bacterium | reverse complement strand
ATCAACTCTCAGACCGTGTTGGCGATGAAGTCAGACGCCGCAACATCCCCAGTGACTTCAGCAGTACCACTTACTGGCTGTGGGGCATCCTGGGCGGGTTCATCATCGTCGGTCCCTTTATTTATATGGATCGCCTCTTCAAATCCGTCAACGCCATGTCCGAAAGCTACAATATTTACGGCTACTAAATCTCGTAATCAATCCAAAAAAGCGTGCTTTATTGGCACGCTTTTTTCTTTAAGCAATTAGGAAGGTTAAGTCTAGGTCAATCCAGCTCATCGGCGTCAATGAAGGGAAGGATCTCTTTGAGGGTCTTGATATCGCCCTTAGCCAAACACCTTTTAGCGTAGTGTGTCAAAAACTCTTCGTTCAAAAATGGCATGAGTTCTTTAAAAGTCCCATCAATCCCTTCTTCGTCCCAAAATTTTTGGGCGATGCGGCTAAGGTCGTCACCATCCAAAAAGGGTGCTAAGCCCACCAATCCTTTGGAACTCCCAAAACTTCCCTCATGATCATTGATCAAGCGCATCAAGTCATCACTGTCCATAAAAGGCGCTAGGGGCACGACTTCATCCAAACGATCGGGTTCTGCCAAGGCAATCAGTTTCACCAGTTTCTCACTGGTCAAAAACGGCGCCAATGGCAGAATCAAGCGACAATCATCGTCGTCTTCGATAACTTTTGTGGCTATTTCACCCAAGTCGTCTTCATCAAGAAAAGGTGCCCAAGCGCTCAAAGCAGCCAGGTCATGATGCAAATCTTCCTGTTTCGTCACAATTTCCAGCACCTGTTTGCTATCCAAGAAAGGCGCGAAAGGTAACAGATCCTCCAGCCGTGTAATCTGGGCAGCCTGGATGAGTTGCATCACTTTTTCTTCACTCAAATAGGGTGCAATCTCGATTAGGCTTTTGATATCCAGTTTTTCCAATCCGGCTTTTTCAACATCCTTGCTCAGTCGGGAAGGTTTAAGAATCGGTGCGACGCTGGCAATTTCCTGCATACTAAGAGGTTGTTCTTCATTCAGCGCTTTGCGCACAGTTTGAGCCGTTTCACTTGAATCGAGCAGCTCATCAATCGAGACGCCTAAACAACGCGCCAAATCAGCCAGTTTTGATATATCTGGCATACTGTTGCCGCGTTCCCAGTTGCTCACCGCCTGGTAGCTCACCTGCATCAGGTCTGCCAGCTCCATTTGGGTCATATCTTTTTCTTTGCGCAACTGCATAATCTTTGCGCCAGTTTTTCTTGTATCAAACATTTCATTCTCCTGTTTTTAGTTTGATCAAATCGTAAATCATCCTAATCAAAATTCCTATCAAGCAGTGCTTGAATCAAGGTTTTTCAAGCGATACTTGAGCCAGCTACAAGTATAATAGCGACATGGTTAAAATTTTACATTTTGCAGACGCGCACATCGATATGAGCAATTATGGCAAGTTGGATCCAGCCAGTGGCTTACCCATGCGTGTGATGGACTTTTTGAAGTCGCTGGATTTCATCGTGGATACTGCGATCGAGGAAAAGGTTGACCTGGTAATCTTCGCCGGCGATACCTATAAAGACCGCTCACCCCAGCCGACTTTTCAGCGCGAGTGGGGTCGCCGCATGATGCGCCTGGCGCGCGCAAAAATTCCAGCGTTGCTCATCACTGGCAACCATGACATCTCACCCTCGCATGGCCGCGCACATGCCCTGCAGGAGTATGAAACCCTCGACCCCGATTACATCCATGTGGTTAGCGCGGTGGACTATCTAAGGCCTGAACAGCTTAATGGTGTACCGGTGCAGGTCATCGCCATTCCGTGGTTAACCCGCCACGCTTTATTGGCACTGCTGCAAAACGAAGAAGCCGCCGTTGACGATATCCATGTGGAGCTCGAAAAAAGACTGGGCGTTTGGCTGGAGCTCACCATCAAAGACCTTGACCCAAATCTGCCCACCATCCTCACCGCGCATGCGTCTATCTTTGGCGCAAAGTTTGGGTATGAACAAAACATCAAAATCGGCAAGGACGTGGTTTTACCGCCCGGTTTTGTTAAACGTGCGGTCTTTGACTATGTCGCCCTGGGACATATGCATCGCTTTCAAGACCTCAACGAAGGCGGGCAACCGCCTGTGGTTTACGCAGGCTCGATTGAACGTGTGGATTTTGGTGAACTGAGTGAGGATAAAGGCTTTGTGATTGCAGACGTTTCAAAAGGACATACCAACTATAGCTTCCGCAAGTTACCTGTCCGCAAATTCATTGACCGAAGTATTGCCTTGGATGAAAATTTCATGGTGAATGAACGCATTATCAGCGCTTTACCGACGCCTGAAGACCTTAAAGACACTATCCTGCGCCTCAATGTGCACTATCCACGGGAATTCGAAACCCTGATTGATGAAGCCCGCATCCGTGATTATGCCAAAGAGGCTTTCGAGTTCTTTTTGGTCAAATCCCCCAGTTCCTCAGCGCGTTCACGCCTGCCTGGCGGGCAAGAAACCAGCAGCATGAGCCCTTTGGAGCTTTTGGATCTCTATTGGAAGCAAGATCATAAAAAGGCAGCGGATCGGGAAGCCCTCGCCAAACTCGCCCAAGAAATCATCAGTCAAGCTCATAGCGGCGATGCATGAACGGTTTTAGCTGCTAGTCTTCACTTTTTGCCAGACGAATAGCATCCAGCATACGTGCCAGCCGCACTGTTTCTTTAACGTCATGTACCCGCAGGATATGCGCGCCATGCAGTACGCCATAGGCACCTGCCGCCAGGCTTCCTTCCAAACGCTGGTCACGGGGAAGTTTGAGCGTGTGACCGATTGAACCCTTACGCGAAACACCCAGAAGGACTGGATAACCTAACGTCTTAAGGATGTCCAAATGCTTCAACAGATAAAGGTTTTGAGCAATCGTTTTAGCGAAACCAATCCCGGGATCTAAGACGATGTTTTCATCTGCAAGACCGGCGTTTTTTGCCAAAGCAATCGACTCGCGTAAATCCTGTTTGACATCCTTTAAAAGGTTGTCATAGCGCACTTCTTCAATATGTCCGCCTAATTCACCGTGGGTCTCTGCATGACCCGCCTGGCGGTTGTGCATCAGGATGGCAGTTGCCCCGGCTTTTGCCACAACTTCAGCCATGTTTTCATCATATTTGAAGCCCCAAATGTCATTAATGATGTCCACACCTTCTGCAAGGACTGCTTTTGCGGTTTGCGAACGATAGGTGTCCACAGAAATCAAAACATCCGGCAACGTCTGGCGCAAACATCGAATAACTGGCAAAAGACGCTCAACTTCTTCTTCACTGCTGATGGGTGTATAGCCTGGGCGGGTCGACTCCGCGCCAAGGTCAAGCACATCCACGCCTTCTTCGACAAAACGTTGGGCTTGAGTCAATGCCTTTTCAACGAAGTCACCACCCGTCATCAGACCATCACCCGAAAAACTGTCTGGTGTCAGGTTGATGATGCCCATGACATACGTACGATGAGGAATTTCCGGGAAAAGGCTTGACGGTTTTATTTGATTTTGCATTGTGCTCCTAGGGTGTGCTATGGGTTGGTGTTGGCGTTACTTCACTTGGTATCGCCATTGCTTCAACAAAAAGGTCTACACGGGCGATAGGTCCCGCCATAGAATAGACATTGAAATCAAAAGGTATTTCATTGGATGTGCTGCCATTATCTGCACTGGACCAGCGACGCATCCCCAAAACGGCACCATCTTTAGCCCACGCCACCGCCAGGACATTTAGCGTCAAGTAACTTGTCTGTTTGTTTTCAAAAACGATGGTTCCGCTAACCTTAGCGGCTTTGTCTTGATAGAGCATTTCGATATGTTGGTTTTCGATGGCTGCTTGGAGATAACGCGCTTCACCCTCTGCATAGGGTAATTCAAATTCCAGTTCCGCTTTATCTTCAAGTTTTTCTGCCCACTCTGGCGGAAAATAACTCGCGGCAGGCAAGCTGCTGTGTGGAGGGATAACATTGATTAAAGTTGTTGCAATCACTTCAGCGCTCTTACCGGTCTCGTCGCTGAGCCTAAGCCTTATAGTCACATTTTCCAAAGCTTCATCCTGGTCATTTTGAATAACAGTAAAGCAATACACCGCCGACATGGCATTGCGGTAGCAATAACTGGGATAGGTCATTTGGTCAGGATTTGGCTTCGCCGTTGCTTCACTTGTGGCGTTGGCATCCTTGCTGGGTTCTGATGTCTGGATGGGGATAATCGCCGTTGGGGTTATGGGGATAAGCAACTCGGAACCAACCGTTAAGGCATTGGGGTGTTGGTCAGGGTTGGCGGTTTTGAGTGCCTCAAGACTAATGCCATAGTAAAGCGCGATGCTGAACATATCATCATTTGGACCCAACTTGAAGGTCACCGGTTTTGGCGTTTCGGTAGCCGTTGGTGATGGGGTTGGGCTGGCTATGGGACTTGCACTTGGCAATGCCGTCTGACTCGCAAAAAGCACTGGCGCAGGCGTATCACTGGGTATGGGACCTTGAATAGTGGCAATATCCAGGCGTGGGCTACAGGCGCCAATCAAAAGCACCATGACAGCAATCCATGCAAAAGCACTCTTATAAAGCATATTCTTTATCATTTTTTTGATTATAACCCTTTTGAGATTTGGCAAAACAGCAGTCATATATAAGAGGAAATGAAAACGCTTATCGGACTTAAAGCAAAAACCCGTATTGCTACGGGTTTTATGTTTTTCTCAAAGGGAATTACTCTGGTTTAACAACCAGCGGGAAGTAAATGTATTCAGGCGCAGGCGGTTCTTCACCTTCTGGGATATAGGTAATCTTTACTGTCACGGTTTTCTCATGGAAGTCATCGCCATCACGGACGGTAATCTTCCCTTCGTTCAAACCATTAGCAAGTTTGGTTCGATCAAAAGTCACAATAAAGGTCGCTGGCACGTTGCCACTTGCAGGCGTTAGGATAATCCATTCCTGCTCAGATTCTGCGGTCCAGGTTTGACCGTCATCACCAGAAACGCGCACACCAACTTCGGGCCCGGGCGGATCAGAGTGTTTGATGGTTTTAGTAATACTCACCGGAAGGACTTTAAAGATAGGCGTTGGTGCTTTACTATAGTCGATCTCAACTGTCGCGGCGCGTTGGCGGCCAGTGCCTGATTCTGTAACGACTACAGAACCATAGTTCTTACCGTAGGTAAAGTGCTCTTTCGTCGTTACTGTGAATTTAATCTTTTCACCATTAGATCCAGACTCAACATCAATGTCGAGCCATGGCACATCGGTTGCCGCAGTCCAAGTCTTTGTAGGATCCAAGGTAACTGTTGTTTCGCCAGTGGGCAAGTCAGTCGCACGATCGTTGAAAGCAAACGTAAACAACTGAGGATCAACCTTGAAGAGGGCTGGTTGCGTCACGGTACCTTCGGTAGCAACCGCTGCCTGGAGTTGGTCATATTTTCCGGCGCTTTTTGCGCTATTAAAACGATAGTCCACCAAAGCAATAAAATGAACTTTTGTCCAATCAGTCACTTTAGAGCCATCTAACTCAATAAAGAATGAATCAGTTTTTCCATTAGCTAAATAACTGATATCCGCCTTCTTGGCGTCGCGACCGATTCGACTGGTTTTAAAACCGGACGCATCTTCGTAAATCATGGCGTGGACGGCGGCTTTATTACCTGCATGAAGTGGCCCACCACTGTTGTTGGTAACTGTAACCAAGAACTTGACGAGATTACCCACTTTTTGATAAACAGCAACAACATTAGCTTTGGGTTCACGCGCTAACGAACGTGTAACATAGCCTCTGGCTTCTCCATCATCATAACCTAGCATCCATTCATGTGAGCTATCAATCATGACACCCGGGTAAGCCAAAGTTCCACCCGTACTTTCCCTCAAGATATTCGTTCGAGATGAGGGCATATTCAATTCAGTCCATTCAATAAAAGCAATGGGTTGACCAGCGTATTCATTTGCAAGAACATCTATTGCCGCACCGGCAGGTCCGCAGTATGGTCACCACTGCGCGGCAATCATCTCGAAAACTGAAAACTTGACAGGATTTTGCGCGGTGACTTGCGCCGGCGCAGCTGCTCCAATGACGCCCAAAAGCAGAGCGAGCACGAGCATGATGGAAAGCTTTTTACTCATCTTAATTACTCCTTCAATAGTTTGTCTTACCCTAATTATAAATCATGCCCATTTGAAATGGGCATGATTCTTGTTAGGAAATTTTCTCTACTACTTTACGCAAATAAGCGGGAAGTAAATGTTTTCGATTACTGGCTCTTCGCCACCTTCTTTGACATAAGTAATCTTCACGGGAATGACAATTTCATGGTAACCAGCACCATCTTTGACGGTGATTGAGCCTTCATTGATACCAGCCACTAATTTTGATTTATCAAAATTAACCAGGAAGGTGTTGGGCACGTTACCCGATGCTGAAGTAATGCTCATGAAGTCATTATTGGCAACAGCCGTATAGGTTTGTCCGGTGTCACCAGTTACGCGAACACCACTGGGTTGAACCGGATTATCCGTTTCCTTTATCGTGCGCGTCAACGTCAACGGGAAAACATTAAAAGCAGGCGGGACAAATACTTCATACTTCACCTTAACGGTAACTCTCTTTTCGAAAAGATTTGCACCATCTTTAAAGGTAATGACTGCTTGTTGATTACCATTGACCAGTTTCTCGGTATCGAAAGTAAAGGTCATGGAGCTATTAATGTCACCACTTGTTTGATTCAAGATCAACCAGTCTTTATCGGTGGTGGCAGTCCAGGTTTGATCCTCACTGCCGGTAATGTTTACCGTACCAGTTGGCACTTCATCATCCCAGGCAAAGTCAAACTCTTGTAAGGCAGGGCTCACAGTAAAGACTTTACCTAGCTGGGCGGCTTGAATTTGGTCATAAAGGCCGTTGGCTTTGGTGGAAGTTTTGTAGTCCACCACCGCAAGAAAAGTGATGCTTTGCAGGTTTACTACTGAATTCAAATCCAACGTGATGGTAAATTCTTGGGTCGAACCATTAGGAAGGTTCGAAATAGCAACCTTGGCAGCGTTACGCCCAATGCGGTTTGTCTTTTGTTGTCGATATTCTTCATAGACAATACCATGCACGGCAGCTTTATTGGCTGTGTTTAAGGTGATACCAGAGTTATTGGTTACGGAAACAGTTAAGGTTGCCACACGACCGGTTATCGTAACATCACCGGTAATGATCCCTTTTGCAGGGCGTGCCATCGCTTCATCAACCAATGCTTTTGCGCCATTATAGTCAACGCCTGTTTGCCATTTTCGGGAAGAGTCGATCATCATTTCTGGCACGTATTGTCCACCGCCACTCTCTTCGAGCATATCCAAACGGGAACCAGGATAGTAACCAGTGCCCCACTCTACAAAGAATGCGGGTTGATCACTGTAATCATCTGCTAATTGATCCACTGCCTGACCGGCAGCTCCACAGTAAGGTCAAGATGCTGAGCTAATGAACTCTAGTAATACGAACTTGGGAGGGGTTTGAGCTTGAACTTGTTGGGGTGCGGCAGCTCCGATAAGACCGAAAAGCATAGCCAACACGAGTAAAACAGAAAGCTTCTTAAAAATCTTCATTTACACTCCTTTAAATTGTCTTGTTGCTTATCAACATCAATCATTCTAACATCTCCCGCATGATTGGGGTAGAGGTTTATGGAAAAACGGTCCCTTCCCCTCTATTGCACAAAACATCCTTTAGACACACCCTATACATTTCGCCTTAAAAAGCAAAAACCCATTAAGACGGGTTTTTGCTGGACTATCCTCAAGGCTTTTCACAAGTCAAGTCTTACCTTTTTTGCAGCAAAGGAAAGAAAAGTCGCTCGGAAAAAGTAAATTTAACCGTTACATTCACCTTCTTTTCAAAGAGACCGGCTTCGTCCTGAAGTGTAATCAGGCCAAATTGTGTTCCCTGAATCAGTTTGGTCTTATCAAAAGTAAAGGTTGCGTTTGTGTTCACCTCGCCACTTGATGGCGTAAAGATAATCCAGTCCCGGTTGGATGTGGCAGCCCAGGTTTGACCGTCTGACCCCGTTATGATAATTTCTCCGACTGGCGTGGTTTCATTTGACTTAAAGTCAAACGCAAGGTTTGAGGGCTCAACATTAAAGATTGGGCTGAGTTGGGTTGCCTGAATTTGGTCATAAACGCCTTCAGACTTGCCCGCTATTTTATAGTCGACAAGCGCAATAAACGTCAGATTTTTCAGACTGCTCACGCTGGAAAGATCCAAGGTCAGGGTAAACGTTTGCGTTTCACCATCGGGCAAGCTTTCGATAGCCAGCCTCGCCGAAGCCCGTCCAACCCGATGAGTCTTATGAAGTTTAAGGTTTTCGTAAACCATGCTATGCACGGCAGCCTGATTGGCAGAACTTAAATCGATACCACTGGTATTGGTCACGGTAATGCTTAAAGTAGCCACGCGACCAGTCAAAGACCAACTGCCTTCAATGTTACCCCGCGAAGGGCGTGCCAAGGCGTTGTCTACGTACTCTTTGGCGGACTCATAGACTACCCCAGTTTTCCAGCGATAGGCAGAATCCAGCATCATTTCTGGTGTGTTTTCACCACCGCCACTTTCCTGAAGGAGAGAAAGCCTGTTCTCAGGACGATAACTTACACCCCATTCCACAAACAAAACCGGCTTATCGTGATAATCCTCGGCCAATTTGTCCACTGCCAGACCGGCAGCACTGCAGGCACCTCAGGTATCGCTGGTAAACATTTCGAAAACAACTACTTTTTGTGGGTTTTGTGCTTTTGCAGACGTGATTGATCCCATCAATCCAAAAATCATGGCGACCGCCAATAATAATCTTATCCCTCTTTTAATAATCAATATCACTCCTTGAAGATGGCTTTACACGAGCTATCATATTATATGAATGGAAGGCCTCTTATTGCTGCAATTTTACTCAAAACTCAAAACATTTTTAACCGCTGTACCACTATTTGTCATATAATTACAAAACCTTAATCGAAAAAAGAGAGGATTTTGCATTATGCCTGAAAGTAAATTCAAAGACTTAGAAAACCAAGAATCAGTTAACCTCATATGGCACGCCTTGGATTCCGGAACCGTTCTGGAAGAGCTCGAAGTGCCAGAAGAGTTTGGCCTCAGTACGGAAGAGGTCAAAGAGCGATTGGAGCATTTTGGCCCCAATGAGCTCCAGGAGCGCGAGCACACCACCTTTTGGCAACGCCTATGGTCTCAAATCAACAGTTTTGTGATTTGGCTCTTGCTTGGTGCAGCACTCATCTCTGGCGTCACCGCCATCATCGAAAAGTCCTTCCCAACCGAAACCATCGCCATTTTAGCCATTGTTATCCTCAATGCCATTATGGGTATGGTGCAGGAATCGCGGGCGGAAGCTTCGCTGGCAGCGCTCAAGAAGATGGCATCCCCTGAAGCCCAGGTTCTGCGCGACGGTCACCGCCAATCGGTACCGGCCCCACAACTCGTGCCGGGCGATATCGTTTTCATCGAAGCGGGTAACTTTATCCCAGCCGATATTCGCCTGCTCGATGCGGTTAACCTGAGCATCGAAGAAGCCTCGCTGACTGGCGAAAGCGTTCCCGCCAAAAAAACCGCTGAAGCCCGATTGGAATCTGATATTCCCATTGGCGACCGCGACAACTCGGCTTTCATGGGCACCACCGTCACCTATGGCCGCGGTAAAGGTGTGGTCACCGGCACCGGCATGCGCACGCAACTGGGCTTGATCGCCACCATGCTTCAAGCGGTTGAAGATGAAGAAACGCCCTTGCAAAAACGCCTTGACCAACTGGGCAAAACCCTGGGCATCGCCGCAATTATCATCTGTGTGCTTGTTTTCCTGGTTTCAGCCGCACGCCTAATTTTCCTCAAAGATATCGAGATTGGCTCAGATGCCTTTTGGCATGAAATGATCAAACTCTTTATGGTTGCCGTTTCCCTTGCCATCGCCGCCGTGCCTGAAGGTTTACCGGCCGTGGTGACCATCAGTCTGGCGGGTGGCATGCGCGAAATGGTGAGCCGCCACGCCCTCATCCGCCGCCTTAGCTCGGTGGAAACGCTCGGCTCGGTGACCACCATTTGTACCGATAAAACCGGCACCCTGACCCAAAACCAAATGACCGTTACCAAAATTTGGGTCGACAATACCTTTGTAGACATCACTGGCACGGGTTACGACCCGGTTGGTGAATTTCTCGTCAATGGCGAAACGGTCGACCTCAAAACAATCCCTGCCGCCAACACCGCCCTTTGGGTTGGTACGCTCAACAATGATGCCATCCTCGAGAAAGTTGGCGAAGTGGACGGAAAAGATAGTTACCGCATGGTGGGTGACCCCACAGAAGGCTCCATTCTGGTTGCGGCGGTAAAAGCAGGCGCAGTGACCCACGAACTCAACGCCAAATACCCACGTGAACAGGAAATTCCCTTCGACTCCACTCGCAAGCGCATGGTCACCGTCCATGAAATCGTCAATCCTGGTGGTGGCGACATATCGCCCTACTATGCTGACGAAAAGACCAACTGGCACACCATCGCTGTTAAAGGTGCTCCGGACGTGGTTTTGGGGCTGTGTACCTACCTGGGTGCGAAAGACAATAACCCCATTCCCATGACGGACAAAATCCGTCAACAAGTCCTCGCCGCCAACGAAGCCATGACTAATCAGGCTTTGCGTGTTTTGGGTGTTGCTTATCGCCCGGTTGCCGATCTTCCCGGTGAAGCTGAAGCCGCTCAATTAGAGAATGAACTCATCTTTGTGGGTTTGATTGGCATGATTGACCCCTCTCGCCCAGAAGTCAAACCAGCGCTTAGCGAAGCCCAAACGGCTGGGGTGCGCTCAGTAATGATTACTGGCGATTACCCCAACACCGCGCGCGCGATTGCCGATGATATCGGTCTATTACAACCTGGTCATCAGGTGCTCACAGGCGCAGATTTGGACAGACTCGACGACGCAGAAATGCAAGAAGTGGTCAAAATCACCGACGTATACGCTCGGGTAAGCCCCGAGCACAAGATGCGCATTGTGGATGCGCTGCGCAAAAACGGTGAAGTGGTTGCCATGACCGGCGACGGCGTCAACGACGCCCCCGCCATCAAGATGGCAGATATCGGCGTTGCCATGGGCATCACCGGTACCGACGTTGCCAAAGAAACCGCCGACATGGTCCTGACCGACGACAACTATGCATCCATCGTCTCTGCCATCGAGCAAGGCCGTGTCATTTATAGCAACATCCGCAAGTTTGTTTACTATCTGGTCTCCTGTAACATCGCCGAGATTATGATCATCTTCCTGGCGGTTTTGGTCGGTTGGCCCTCACCACTCACCCCTGTGCAGCTCTTGTGGCTCAACCTGGTGACGGATGGTGCACCTGCGCTGGCACTCGGTTCTGAAAAAGGTGACCCAGACATCATGCTCCACCCACCCAGACCATCAGATGAACCAATCATCAACAAATATATGGTGCGTGGCATCATCGCCCAAACCATCGCCATCACCAGTGCTACCTTACTAGCATTTGCAATCGGCTTCTATGGCTTCAAGCCCTTCGGTGTGGTTGCCAGCCTTGATCTTGCCGAAACCATGGCATTTGTGACCCTCTCGCTCAGCGAACTCATCCGTGCCTTTACCGCGCGATCTGAGTACTATCCCCTGACCAAGATTGGTATCTTTAGCAACAAGAACATGAACCTGGCGGTTTTGTTCTCAGCACTTTTGGTGCTGTTGGTCGTCTATGTGCCGATTTTCCACGAACCCTTCAACACTCAATCCCTGATGTGGAACCACTGGCTGATTATTCTGCCCCTGATCTTCATTCCTTCCATTGTGGCAGAAATCATGAAAGCTATGGCACACGCCCAATATCAAAAAGAATTCGCGAAAGCCAAAAAGGTGTCCTAACCTTGGCCGAAGCAAATTTGACTTAGCTACGTTCAAAGAGGTTGCCTTATAGGCAGCCTCTTTTACAAATCCTTCCCACTTATTGGCGGATGTTGATACAATCAAAGCGTTTGTTCTGTAACTTTATAGGTTTTATTTGGTTGTAAAAAATATCAAAGCATGAAGGAATGGAAAACGTTATGAAACCCGTCTCCCCTATTAAAAAAGATTCTAAAGAGGTAAAACTTGCACGCCATGCTTGGTATGCCTATGACTTTGGCAACTCAGCTTATGCTGCCATTATCCTGTTGGCTGTCTTTTCAGCCTATTTTAAAGATGTCGTGGTGGGAGGTGCGGAGGGGACGCGCCTTTGGGGCATCGCCGTTGGTGCTGCCGCTATTATTGTTGCCATCATCTCACCGATTTTAGGTGCAATCGCTGACGTGGCTCGCTCAAAAAAGCTCTTCTTGGGCATTTTTACAGCCATATCCATCCTCTTTACCGCAATGCTCTTTTTGGTTGGCCCTGGAGATGTGGCGATGGCCATGGTTTTCTTCATCCTGGCTGAAATCGGTTATCGTGGTGCGCAGGTCTTTTATGATGCCTTGTTGGTTGATGTTTCAACGCCCGAAACCGTGGGTAATATCTCTGGTAAAGGCTGGGCGATTGGCATGTTGGGTGGCATTTTCACTCTGGTTATTGTGCTGGTGCCCATGCAACTCATCAAAGCTTTTGACCCGGGTTTTGCCTTCTTGATTACCGCTCTGGTCTTCTTGGTCTCCTCTATACCTACTTTCTTCTTTGTGAAAGAAAAACACAGCCTGCCAAACCAAATCCCCTTTGGCAAACTCATCAAAGACGCCTTCAGAAAACTCGCAGAGACCTTCAAGGAAATACGCCACTACAAAGCGTTTTTGCGTTATATGTTCGCCTTTTTGATTTACAACGACGGTATCATGATGTTGATGGACTTTGCCGCTATCATCGGAGGCACGCTCTTTGGTTTGGGGCAAATTGAGCTCTTGCTGTTTGTCATCATCATCCATATTACCGGTGCTTTAGGCGCCCTTGCATTTGGTCGTCTCGCCGACCGTGTTAGCAGTAAGCGCGCTGTGCTCTATTCCCTGATTATCCTGATTGTTTCGTTGGCGACGCTCTTCTTCATCGGTGATAGCCGCATCGCGTTCTTTATTGTGGGTGGGTTTGCTGGCTTTTCGCTGAGCGGCGCCCAAGCCATCAGCCGCACCATGGTCAGCCAACTTGCTCCACATGATAAGATGACCGAGTTTTACGGTTTCCTTTCGGTTGCGGGACGCACATCCACCTTTGTGGGACCTTTGGTGTTTAGCACGCTTGCATTCCGCATGAACAATTATTATCTCAAACAAGGTCTCGACTCCATGCTTGCCGAACATGGCGGCATCTATTGGGGCATTGGCTCAATTATTCTTTTCCTGGTGGTTGGGTTTGTTCTCCTCTTAACGGTCCGAGAAGTAACCGCCAAAAACCCTATGATTTATAATAGTAAGTCTGATGATGATGAACAAATAACGTTAGAGGATAAATAAATGAAGATTTTAATAACAGGCGGTGCGGGTTATATTGGCAGCACCATCGCTTCAGCTTTAGTAGATGCAGGTCACATGCCCATTTTGCTCGATTCCCTGATTACCGGTCGGGAAGAATTCGCCAAATTACACACTTTTTATCATGGTGATATTGCCGACAAAGAAGTTGTGCGCCAAATTTTTAGCGACCATCCCGACATTTATGCCACTATTCACTGTGCGGCATTGATTGTAGTGCCCGAGTCGGTTGAAAAGCCTTACGCTTACTACAAAGAAAATGTCGTCAAGTCGATGGACTTTTTCAAGCAACTCAGCGAATTAGGCCACAACCGTGTGGTGTTTAGCTCATCCGCGGCCATTTATGATGTCGTGCCTGGCTTTATGGTTCGCGAAGATTCACCACTTTTACCGCTAAGCCCATACTCTCGCACCAAATATATGATGGAAATGGTTCTCAAGGACTTTTGCCATGCCTACGGTTTAAATGCCATTGCGTTGCGTTACTTTAACCCCATTGGTGCAGACCCCAAAATGCGCACCGGTTTACACATCCAATTCCCCAGCCATTTAATTGGCAAATTAGTTGAAGTGGCACTGGGACGCGAAGAAGTCTTCAACCTGACCGGCGTCGATTGGCCCACACGCGACGGATCTGGCATCCGCGACTATATCCATGTTTGGGACTTGGCGCAGGCGCACCTCAAAGCCGTGGAAAACTTTGAAAAAGCCATTACTGAAGGATCTGAAGAAGGATTACCCTACACCGTTATCAATCTGGGTAGCGGCAATGGTGTGACCGTCAAAGAATTTGTGGCGGCCTTTGAGAAGGTCTTTGGTCAAAAAGTGCCTGTAGCGATTAAGCCAGCCAGACCCGGCGATATTGCCGGTGCTTTTGCCAACGCCGACCGCGCCGAAGCGCTTTTAGGCTGGAAAGCCGAACTACCCATCGAAGAAGGCATCCGTGACGCTTTGAAATGGGGTGAGATTCGCGATACCATCATCCATTACTAGTTTTTCACTTATTTAAAATCAAAACGCTCGGTGTATGCCGAGCGTTTTGTTTATCTTGCTAACCCTAGGACCAGTGAGGCGGCGCGGGAACAGGTTCGCGCACTTTTCCTTTGAGTAAAAAGGCAAGCGCCAAACCAAACACAAAACCACCGATATGCGCCCAGTAAGCCACACCACCGCCGCTGGCACTTTGTAAGACGGAACCAAGACCGCTGAAGATCTGCAAAACAAACCACAAACCCAAAACCAATATAGCAGGCAAGGGACGCAGGCGCATAAAGAAGCCGAAGGGGATGAAGGTATAGACCCTGGATTGCGGGTAAAAGACCAGATAGGCACCTAACACACCAGCAATCGCACCTGAGGCACCCAAAGAGGGTATCGTGGAGTTGACATTAAAGACGATGTGCAGAACACTGGCGAATATGCCAGCACCGACATAGAAAAGCAAGTAGCCCAAATGCCCCAAGCGATCCTCGATGTTATCACCAAAAATCCAAAGGTAAAGCATGTTGCTCAAAAGGTGCATCCAACCGGCGTGCATAAACATCGCACTAATAAAATTTTTGAGGACAGCTAGTGTAAATCCCTGGGTAACTTGACTGGGGATTAAGGCATGCTGCATCACAAATTGGTCGATTTTTGACGGGTTGAAGAACATGTACAAAAACACCAACACATTGATGGTGATCAGCGCGTAGTTTACATAGGGAACACGCTTCGTTTTGATTTCGTCGCGGATAGGTATCATCAGTCCTCCTAAACTTCAATAGTCGTTTACACTGGTTTGGCTTCGGCAAGCAAAGCCTTTAGCCGCGGGTGGTCGGCGTAGAACCCGCGGTTTTCCTCAGGAACGAGCACAGCGATATGGCACATAATGTCATCCAAAACACGCTGAACATAGTCTCGATTATGCTCATCCTCTTGGCGCTCAGGAATAAAAAAGGGTTCACCAAAATGGACAGTCACATCCATTTTTCTGAATTTAGAAAAGGCGCGGCCCATATCTGCCGTCCCCGTCAAACCAACTGGAATGATTGGCGCACCGGTTTTCATCGCCATGAGTGCGACACCTTGTTTGGCTTCAATCATTTTGCCAGACTTGGAGCGTTTACCTTCGGGTGCTAAGCCAACAATCCAGCCTTCTTCGATAGACTCTGTAACCTCGCGAATGGCGGCAAAATCGCCTTCGCCTCTGTTGACCCAAATCGCACCAAGTTTCTCGACAACATGACTGAAAACAGGCACCTTGCGATAGTTGCTGGCTACCAACGCTTTTAAATCTGTGCGCTTGGTAGCAATCATCAAGAAAATGGTGTCCAGTCGGCTGACATGATTAGTCACCACCAATGCGCCTCCAGCGTTCTCCGGAACAGCGGCATTGATGACTGTGAGATTGACCATCCAATCTGACAGTTTGTTCAAGACCTTAATCAGCGAGGCGCGAGAAAGGGTCATTTTATTTCCCTTGTTGGATTAACATGACCTCATCCTCGAGCATTTTGACGATATAGTCATCAAATGCCTGGCTAAAGGCCATTTCTTCGCGCCAGATTTTGCGACGCATGCCAATAAAGGTGATCAACATGGCAATCATCAGAACAGCCAGAGTGATGTAGACGGCGATGTCAGGTAAGGAAAACTTAAAAAGAGCGGCAAGGGTTACTTGGCTGGTAGCAACAAAATTCCAGGTTCCGTGTATCAGCATAGCCACGAGATAGCCGCCAATGGCCGGACCGGGGCGTTTTTCGAGCCAGCTTTTGCTGAGCGCATAGCCGATAATGCCACCCAAAGTCGTATGCAGCAACAAACCGCCGATGCGCCCCAGAATGACAAAGAGCCATTCTCCAAAGCTATCCACCAGCACACCTTGCATACTAAACAAAATGCCTTCTATCAAGCCAAAACCAGCACCAGCCATCAAACCTGCGATCCAACCATCACTGAGTGAGAGATTTCGACCTTTGAGGAACCAAACGCCTAAGGTTTTGAAAAGCTCCTCAGATAAAGGCGCAATCAACGAAACCAATACCAAGATACCGATTGCGATAATGGGTCCGACCGCTGAGGTTGAAAGCTGTTCGATGAGCAATTCCGGGTTCTGTAGGTTGAGGTTTATCTTTTCAAGTGCATTCAAGATACTGGGTTGCTGCGAAAAGATTAAAATGACCACCAAAATAAGCAAAACGAGCATCACCAGTTGCAAAATCATGATGAACAATGTGCCAAAACTCATGCTAAAAGTAAACAAGCCGCTGTCACGCTTCGTGTTTTGCGCCCACTTGTCACCTTGGCCAAGCTTTAAAATCCACAACATCGCCACCGCAAGTGCTAAAACGCTAATCAAAGGCAACAAAAAGGCTGGCGCGTTTTTGGCTTTCATCACAAAATAGCCCGCCAGGATGAGCAGGGGCACGAAGATGATGATGCCATTGATCCAAGCACCCCGGTTAGACCCGATAGGCTTTGGCGCCCGCTCATAATAAACCTGCCGGGAGCTCAGGATGGAGACCAAGGCAATGCCGGCGAGAATCAAAAAGCCAAAAGCTATCGCCCAAATGCTGGGGACAAAGCCTCTCATTGCCGCATTGGTTTGACTTTGAGTCAGGGAAATAAAACAAAGGGCTGCCCCACCAAGAAAAAACATAAAAACAAGAATGGATACCACCAGTTGGGCGGTATCCATCCATGTTGATTTTCTTGGTTTATTTTGGGGCTCAGGTTGAGGTTGAGCGTAAATCATTTTTCTTCAATGGTGATCTTGATAATCTTATCGCCTTCAAAATCAGGGGCGGGTTGCGCTTGAGGATCACGAATAGTGATGCTCTTGAGCACGTCTTCGCCCTCAATCAAGCGGCCCATAATGGTGTATTGGCCACTGAGCCATGCGGCTGGTTCGAAGGTGATAAAGAATTGGCTGCCACTGCTGCTTGGCGCGTTGGTGCGGGCTACAGCGAGAATGCCAGATTTATCAAACAAAAGCTCGGGATGGGTTTCTTCCATGTAGCTGTAACCAGGACCACTCATGCCACTACCAGTGGGGTCGCCACCCTGTGCCATAAAGTTTTCCAAAACACGGTGGAAGGTCACACCATCATAAAAGCCCTTGCGTGCCAGATGAACAAAGGAGTTCACTGCCAAAGGAGCGACGTTGGGGAAGAGTTCAAAGACCATCTTGCCTTTTTCGGTTTCCATGGTGGCGGTGTATGTCTTTTCGACGTCAATTTCAAAAGGTGGACATTCGAACGAGAGTTTTGATTCTGCCTTGATAACAGTCAAAATAGAATCGAAGGTTTCAGCGCTATATCCTTGTTGCCAGGGATAACCGTTGACGACGAGGGTCGGCGTGCTGTTGACACCAATGCTGGTTGCTTTCTCAGTTAAGGTGGCAATCTTCTTAACAATCTGATCGCTTACGAGATCCTTTGAAAATTGGGCGTCATCCAATCCCAGTTCCTTGGCAGCATCACCGAGCCAGGACTTGAAGCCGTCCAGGGTCAGGCTGCCCCATTCCTGTTGCTTGTCAAAGAGATAGTTCTTCATTTCCCAGAATTTTTCTTGCGCACCAGCGGCTTCAGCGGCTTGTGCGGCAAGAGGAGCCAGGTTATGGAAGCTCAGGGGAAGCGGACGGTAGACGATACGAACCTCATTGGGATGAGCTTCGAGAATCTTCTTCGCTTCAGCGTTGAAAAGCGCACAGTAGGGACACTGGAAATCGGTGTATTCAATAATGGTCAATAAAGCGTCTTTGGGACCTTTGACCCAATCCTCATCGCTGATTTCAGGGTATTCTGGAATATTGTATTTCGCGCGCATTTCAGCCGTGATGGGGGCGAACAAGGGTTGCGCAGGCGTACAGACCATGCGGCCATCTTCGGTGGTCAATGGATCTTCGCTGGTGCGTTTGAGTGAAAAAGGATCTTCAGCAGAAACTGCGGCATTTGGGTCAGCAGTTGGTTCGGCCGCTTCTTCAGTACCAGTCACAGGTTCTGTTTCTTCAACAGGGTCTGTTTTTCCATCAGGAGTTTCAACACTCTCTGATTCCGCAGGTTTGGTGGGCATGTTCTCAGGAACTGGCGCAACGCCTTTACAAGCAGTTAGCGCAAAAACGCCAATCAAAAGAACAAGCAATAATTTAGAGTATTTTTTCATAGTTTCCTTTCATCCGTCAATGCATAAAGCACCAAACGGTTCATTCCTTTATTTTATCCGTTAATCGCATTAACACGATTTCACGTAATAAGCTTTGCACTTGCTCTTTGGGCAAGGTTGCATCCACGGTTTGCCAGCGCTGAGGTTCTTCAGCCGCCAAACATTGATAGCCCGCGCGCACGCGTTCATGAAAAGAGATCTCGTAAGCGTCCAACCGGTTCCATTCATCAATACTTTTCTTGCGTGCTAAACCGGTTTTGATATCCAGATCGAGCAGCAAGGTCAGGTCTGGCTTAAGTCCTTCGGTGGCAAAATCAAGCATCGCCCGCAAGCTCTTGAGGTCCAAGCCATGTCCATAGCCTTGGTAAGCTAATGTGGAGTCGCCATAGCGATCACACAGGACCACTTTACCTTCTGCCAGGGCAGGTCGAATGACCTGGTCAACCAACTGTGCACGTGCTGCCAGGAAAAGTAGGATTTCGGTACGTGGTAGAAGCTCTTTGTTGTCCATGCTGGTCAAAACATGACGAATCTGGTCACCAATCGATGTGCCACCTGGTTCACGCGTACAAAGAACGTCATAGCCTTGTTCGCGTAAGAATTTTGCCAATGATGGAATTTGGCTGCTTTTGCCACTGCCCTCTGGGCCTTCAAGGGTGATAAACATAGTTAATCCCGATAAATTCGCACGTAGCGATTGGGGTCCTTTCCGAAGGATTGCGAAACCAGACTGTGTTGTCTGGCGAGTTCGTGTTGTCGGCGGCGAATTGGCGCAGGCGCGGGTTGCAAATCGACATAAGGTTCACCGGCCAGCAACAGGTCTACCGCAATATCCACCTGTGCCAAAGCTTCGTCATCCTTTTCGCGCTTTTGCTGAGGGGTCGCCAAACCAAAAGAATCTGCCAAGAACTGCTCAATTTGAGGCATGGAGTTCGAGCGAATGACAAAAATAGGCTTCCCTTGCGCTTCTGCATCCACAATGGGTTGCATACGGTCGCGGTAATAACGCCGTTGGGTCAGGAGCATATCCGCTTCTTTGAGCTCACGGGTAATAATCACCGGTGCGTTCATGCTTTTAATCGCCTGCAAAAGACGGTTGCGCGCCACGCCAAAAGCAAAAATGCGTTTTTCGCGCCCATCGTCAGTCTTTAGGATGGGGTATTCCGGATCAACAAAATCTTCATAGCGATCTTTGCGGGTTTTGGATGGTGTCGCTTCAGCCAAGCCCAAGCGCCGTTGGAAAGGTGAGTTTTCCATGCTTTTGCCACCACGTAGGCTTTGATTCGCCGTTGGTGGTTTTGGCTGACTGCCACGAACCAACCGGATTTTGCCTTGTTCATCGCGAAAACGTTCTTCAGGTGCCAGAGGATAGCCCCGCAAAATGGCATCCACCGCGCTGGAAATATCGCGGTGCACGTTCAAACGATTTCGCTCTTGAATTTCTACCAAGATGTTAAAAGTTGGAGGAGAACGCCTTTCAAGCACGGTCTTTTGTGTGCCACGACGGCGAGCTTCATCATCCGATAGTGTAACCGACTCGATGCCACCCACCAGGTCAGACAAGGTTGGGTTGAGCAGCAGGTTTTCAAGCCCATTGCCATGGGCCGTGCCAATAAGCTGCACACCGCGTTCAGCTATGGTGCGCGCGGCGAGTGCTTCAAGCTCACGGCCAATTTCGTCAATCACAATAACTTCAGGGTTATGGTTTTCAACTGCCTCAATCATCACCTCGTGTTGGAGGGAGGGTTTGGGCACTTGCATCCGGCGGGCACTGCCCACCGCAGGATGCGGCACATCACCGTCACCACCAATTTCATTGGAGGTATCAACGATGATAACGCGCTTGCGCTCAGCCAGCGTTCGTGCGGCTTCACGCAAAATGGTCGTTTTACCCACACCGGGTTTACCTAAAATGAGGATGCTCTCGCCGGAATTGACGAGATCTTCAATAATATCGATGGTGCCATAGACAGCGCGACCCACACGGCAAGTTAAACCGACAATGCGCCCACGGCGGTTGCGGATGGCGGAAATGCGGTGCAGGGTGCGTTCCATGCCGGCACGGTTATCGGCATCAAAGTCGCCGATACGAGCGGTGACCGTGTCCAGGTCTTCCTGGCTCACGATTCGGTCGATCAAGCGGACTTCACCCGAAACAAACCGCGCGCTCGGATACCTGCCCAAATCGAGAATGATTTCAAGCAGGTTGGCGAAGTCATTTTTTGCCTGAACGGCTTGTCTTACATCTTCGGGCAAGACAGATAACAAGGCTTCAAGATCGTCTGTGATGCCTTGGGGGTTAGTTCTATTACTTTCGTTCATCGCTTTGATTTTATCTTATTTGGGCGAATTAATCAGTGATTGGATTGGACTAATGCGCTTGGCAATATTAACCTTGCATTAAAAAAGCGGCTTTCTCATTACACTTGTTAGCATTATCTAACGTCTTTTCATATGATTATCATAAGCAAAAAAATATACAGGAGACTAAAAATGGACAAAGTCAATTTAACCATCATTTTTTACAGCATGACCGGAACGAATTTTCAACTGGCAAAATGGGCACAAGAAGCTGCACTGGCAGCCGGTGCCGAAGTGCGCCTGCGCAAAGTAAAGGAACTCGCCCCCAAGGAAGCTATCGAGTCAACCCCGGCCTGGAAGGCGAATGTTGAAGCTATGGCGGATATCCCCGAAGCGACTTTGGAAGATTTGGTATGGGCGGACGCTTTCATCTTTAGCACGCCAACCCGCTATGGCAACATGGCAGCCCAAATGCGGCAATTCCTCGATACCACGGGTCCGGTTTGGAGCCAAGGCCACCTCGCCAATAAACCCGTCAGCGCTATGACCAGTGCCGGCAATGCTCACGGCGGGCAAGAGTCAACGCTCTTGAGCCTCTATAACAGCATGTACCACTGGGGTGCTTACATTATCCCGCCTGGATATACCGACGCAAGCATCGGAAAGGCCGGCGGCAATCCCTACGGTACTTCGATGACAGTCGGACAAGCTGACGCGGAAGAAAGCGTCAAGCCCGCAGTCTTCCACCAAACCAAACGCGTATTGGACGTTGCTAAAAAACTCAAATAACACTAGGCTTAATCAGCTGAGCACAGAAGATTTTCACTTTCTCCACAAACGCCTTTGCCGTAAAGTAGCAAAGGCGTTTTTTATTTGATTCTTTAATGAACCCGTGTCGAAATTAGTCCAAGAGTTTCACTTTTTCGTACCAATGTATTCAAGTTTTATCGATAATTACCGATTCCAAACGCAATAGATGTGCCAGAAATAGTTGTTCAGATGGCTTTAAAAGACCCCCAACCCTCTCCGCTTCGCTGGAGAGGGCGAAAGCCCTCCTTTCGCCTCCTAATTCAAAGCTTTAGGCGATTCTATTGTTGTGTTTTAATGGACAAGGCACTGCTTTCGGCTTTGCCTTTGTCAAAGACCGCGTCTTCGAGCCTTTCAGGAGACAGGTTGCGGACAGCCAAATGACGCACCAACAAGGCACGCTCCTCCCAAGCTTGATCACCTAGCTCATCCAGCACACCTCGCAACCAGGGTTGATAGGAACGCGCACAAATGATGACCGGGCGGCCATATTCCACAAAAAGAGCACTGAGCAAGTCTTCAAGAACTGACGTCTTAGCCGCTTCAAAGAGCATAAAAGGTTGCGCCCAAAGCGCTTTATTGCCCATATCCAGATCAACAAAAGCAATCATTTTGCCGTTTTCATCACAAAGCACTTTGCCCAAACGCTTCGAACGGGTCATCGGCTCATAATTCCAGATGCGTGTGGCAACCAACCTTTTATAAATCGCTTTCATTTCGCCAAAATCTTTACTGGTCCAGGTGCGCCATCGAGAAGGCTTTTCTTGACCGGCATCAACATAAGGGAAGCTATAGGCTTTGTAGCTCGCCCAGAGAATGAAATTTTCCTTGCGGAAAGCGCTCAGATAAGGTGAATCCACCGGCAAATCAGCCATCACGCGTGATAAGCCCCACCCGCCAGTTTCTTTTAACAAGGCCTCAATCACCGCATTTAGGTTTACGTTTTCCGGGTCATCGGCACTAATGAATTGGAGTTGGGCGAAATCTTCTTCCTGCCAGTGCACTACCCGCCCCATAGCGCGCATCCTACCCTCTTGTTCCAGAACTGCGCCGCTGTGGTTTTGGGCAAACAAGGTTGACGCCATACCCATCAGACTCAATGGCTCGCCATGAATCGCCATGCGCAAACCATCCAGACATTCCAGGGAGGCAGATTGGCGCATCAGGCTGCTGAGATCCAAAGGGGTTGGTTTTCGAACAATGCTGGTCATAACCTTCATTATAAAAGAAAATCAGCCTCGAGGGGTCGAGGCTGATGGGTTTGTGTAAGTTAGCTTATCGAAACGGGGTCTACCAACCGCGTTCGGACATGCGTTCGGCGTCGGTAAGTTCACCAACCGAGCGACCAACCATGGCTTCACCAAGATTGCGGCTAACTTCAGCCAGTTTCTTAGCGTCGAGATAGTTGTGGGTGGCTTCAACGATGGCTTTGGCGCGTTTCATGGGATCGCCGGATTTGAAGATACCGGAACCGACAAAAACGCCTTCAACGCCCAATTGCATCATCAAGGATGCATCGGCAGGGGTAGCAATGCCACCAGCAGCAAAGTTGACCACGGGCAATTTACCCAAGCGGCGCACTTCCATACAAAGCTCGTAAGGAGCCTGAATGTTTTTAGCGAAAGTCATCACTTCGTCATCGGGCAGGGAAAGCAGGTGGCGAATGTCACCATAAACGCTACGGGCATGACGCACAGCTTCAACCACATCACCGGTTCCAGGTTCACCCTTGGTGCGGATCATGGCAGCGCCTTCACCGATACGGCGTAAAGCCTCGCCCAAGTTACGGCAACCGCAGACAAATGGGGTCTTGAAAGGATGTTTATTGATGTGATATTGTTCATCAGCTGGGGTCAGTACTTCGGACTCATCGATAAAATCAACTTCCAAAGCTTCCAGAATTTGAGCTTCTGCGATATGACCGATGCGGCATTTCGCCATCACAGGAATATTCACAGCTTCTTTAATCTTAATAATCAGTTCGGGGTCGCTCATTCGGGCGATGCCACCAGCAACGCGGATATCCGCAGGCACGCGCTCCAGCGCCATAACGGCAACTGCGCCAGCATCTTCAGCGATGCGGGCTTGTTCCGCTGTAACCACATCCATAATCACGCCACCAACAAAACCTTGGGCAACGCGTTTCTTAGCATCAATATTGGAAAAATTCTTTTCCATTCAAACCTCCAAAATTAGTCTACTTTCACCACAAATTGTACCATGCTTAGGCTATAAATTCGTAACGTTGACGCTACAAGCTAAATAAGCCACATGGTTTATGGCTGTTATTTATTCTGCTTAGACGCTAGAGCTCGGTGTACTTGCTCTGGTCTATCTGTTCCTCTTCATTATACAGTGAATCGGGCTGTGGAACGATAGATTCGTGAGGGGTTTCTTCTGATATTTGCGCGGTTTCCAGTTCTGCCGGTGTTGCGCGTTGGGTCATGGACCATTTGCCACAATGCGGACAGGGTTCATAACGATGGGTCATCAAGTTAAGACCTATGATTGTGCGGGTGAACGCCTGGCCACATTTGGGACAAACCGCCGCGCCATAGAGGCCAGAGCCTGTGACCGCTCGGTCACTTTGTTGATATTTCTTGTTTTGCCACTTACTTACCGCAAAAGTGAGCAAAACGATGAGCACTGTCAGCACGCCAATACCAACAAAAATGTTTCGGGTTACATTACCCGCTTCATCTTTCGCTAGAAACTTGATCGTGATGAGATTGCTTTGGCTATTGCTGCCATCCTTGAGCGTTATTAATGCCTGAAGCTTATGTTGACCGCTGGGATAGTCATCCGTGTTAAAGCGAAATTTGATATCCGGCACGGTCATCTGAGCCATTTCTTTATCATCTATAACATAAGTGACGGTTTGCACCGCTTCAAGCTCACCTTTTAGGTTCAGGCTCATATGTCCTTGAACTGCGCCAGGCATGCCAACACCCCATTCACGTTTTAAGACAAGTTGGTAACCCTCATTTTGGGCAAGCACAGGCAAAAAGAACATTGCTGTAATACAAACAGCTAAAAACAGAGCCAAAAACCTCGTTTGTTTCTTCATCAAAACCTACTTCCATTTAGTAAGAATATTTTCTCGATCAAAAACCAGTGTGCCCAGGTAGGTCAGCGCGACCGCAATGATAGCGCAAACACCAATCGCCAAAAGCATAAAAGTGACATTTACTGTTAGAACACCAGCCAGCTGTGCAAAAACGACACCCAGGAAAGGCACAATCAAAACACCGGAAATTTGTTCTGCCGCGCGTGGATCGGTCACGCGAGATGATATATAGATCGCAAAATTGACCGCAATCACGGCTAAAATCGGGCCCAACACCAAAATACCCAAAAGCCAGGTCGGACTAAGAATATAGCCGCGAACGCCGGGGCTGATTTTCAAGATGATCAAACCCAGGTTGAAAAGCGCAAAAGAAAGCCAGGTCACACCAACGGCTGGGATGACTGCCGCCAGGCTTTTCCCCACCAACAGCTCAATCGTGCTAATAGGTGTTGCCAAAAGCGGTTCAAGGCTGCGTGTCGTCTTTTCACCCACAATGCTATACGCGGCGATGGTAATGGGAATAAGCAGGGGCATCATCATAAACATCAGTAAAAACTGCACGACCATCATAACTTGGAAGCAATCATTGCCATTCATTCCAGCACAGGTTTCAGCTATGTTTCCCGGCATGCTACCGGACTGAGCTAACATTTCTGGTGTAATGGTTCCGCCAGCATCCATATCAGCGTTACCCATGACCCCCAGCATAATCAGGGGCAATATGGTGAAAACCAAGGGCACGATGAGCATGACCATGACCACCAGCTTGCGCTTGAAAACTTCTGCCCATTCTTTTCGTATAATCGTGCGGATGTGTTTCATGCCTGGCTCCTTTCGTGGTGCTGAGCGTTTTCTTCGCTGCGAATCATTTCCAGGTAGACCCGTTCCAAGGATTGTTTGATTTCGCCAACGAACTGAATATCCGCTTGTGCCGCAACCAAAGCGCGGGTGATGATCGGATTAAGCTTTTCAGGCTCCTCAAGACTTACCACGAGTTTGTTTTCCACTGTTTCTACCGCCTTGACATCCGGCACACTTTCAACCGCAAGGCGCATTTCCGGCGTAAGCCTGGCAAGGTGAAAAACGACCTTACGTCCGAAAAGTTTTTCACGCAGGTTGATTGGCTTATCAACCGCTAATAACCTTTGGTTAAAAATGCCCACCCGGTCGCAATGGCGCTCGGCCTCGTCGAGGTTGTGCGTGCACATAAAGATGGTGCGGCCTTGACTTTTCAGCTCTTCGATAAAATCGCGCACTGTTTTAGCCGCTTCGGGGTCGAGTCCCGTCGTAGGCTCATCCAAAAAGATGACTTTGGGCTCGTGCAAAAGGGCGCGCGCCACCGCTAGCTTTTGGCGCATGCCCTTGGAATAGCTCCCCACAGCGTCCAGGCGCCTATCCCAAAGATCCATCATGCTCAAGTATTTGTTAATCGCTTTGTCTGGATCTTCTAAATCATAGAGTTCTGCGAAAATACGCAGGTTTTGCTCCGCCGTCAAGCGCTCATACAGACCCGGCGACTCGGTCAGGATGCCAACCGTGCAACGGATTTCGGTATCATCGACACCCAATTTCAACCCATTGATGAAAGCTTCACCGGAGCTGGGTCGAATTAAACTGGTTAACATACGGACTGTCGTCGTTTTTCCAGCACCGTTGGGACCCAAAAAGCCAAAAACCTCGCCTTCAAACACCTGCAGATCAAGCTGGTCAACAGCGATCAGGTCTTCTTTTTGTTTTTTGCCAATTTTGAAAATTTTGCTAAGTTTCTGCGTTTTTATCATGTTTTCTCTCATGCCTATTTTACATGATAAGAAAGAGGCTGACCTTACATTTTCTAAGGTCAGCCTCTAACGCTAAAGCTTAATTATTCTTGAAAAAGACTTAGTAGCCTTAGTTCAAGATAATGGGGAAGAACATACCCCAAACAGGAGGTGCAAGGACCGTAATGGTTACCGTGACAAGCTCGCTATGGTCGGTTCCATCAAAAGCTTTGTACGTGAAGCTATCTTCACCGACAAAGTCTTCATTAGGTGTATAGGTAAAGCTACCATCAGCATTGAGTTCTAAGATTCCATGCTGGACAGTTTCACCTAAGACCACGGTTAGCTCATCGTCATCCTCATCAGTATCGTTCTCGAGCACACCAGGTGCTTCAACAATGAGTTCCACGTTTTTGGTCGTTTCATATTCGTCAGCAACTGCCACAGGCGCTTGATTGACAAAGTTCACCGTTATGGTAATGGTTTCGCAATCTTCAAGCTCACCATCACTCACACAAATCTTTACAGTGTGTTCGCCAACCTGAGCACGGGTGAGTGTCCAGGTAAATTCCCCGGTACTTGGGTCGATTTCAGCGCCCTCAGGTGCATCATCCATGCTAAAGGTCAAGGTTTGAGCGGGCAGATCTGCATCAGTAGCCGTGACAGTGAAAGCTAGTTCAGTCAGTTCATCAACTTCCTTGTCGCCGATGGGATCCAAAACAGGGGCTTGATTGACTTCTTCAACCGTGATGGTTACTTCTTGCTCGTCACACAATGAAGGCGTACCATCATCGCAAACTTTGACAGTAAAGGTGTAAGCCTGAGGTCCTTGAGCTTCGGTAGGCGTCCAGGTAAAGACACCGCTAGAATCACCAATTGCGGCACCCTCAGGAGCATCAACCAAACTAAAGGTCAGGTTCGTACTGTCGATATCCGTCGCAGTTGCGGTGAAGGTATAGGCTTCTAATTCTGGAATAGCTGCATCATCAATCGGGTCTAGCACTGGCGCATCGTTGACTGGGGTTACCGTGATGGTCACCGTTGCCCAATCTGTCCAGCCCTCATCCTGTGTATTGGGATGGCTAAGGAGGGTGTAAGTGAAGCTATCCGTACCAAAGAAGTCCGCCTCAGGCGTGTAGGTGAACGAACCGTCAGAAAGCAGCACGAGCACACCATGGCTTACGTTGGTGCGCAAAGTAGCAGCAAGCGCATCGCCATCAACGTCATAGTCGTTGGCAAGCACACCTTCGGCAGCAGGCACGGTCAAAACTGCGTCTTCCGCAACGGTGTATGCGTCATCTAACGCAACCGGCGCGTCATTCACAGGGTTAATCGTGATGGTGACGGTTGCAATATTGCTTTCATTTGTGCCGTCGCTGGCTTTGTAAGTGAAGCTATCGGTACCATGGTAATTCAGTTCAGGCGTATAGGTAAAGCTTCCATTCGCGTTGAGCTCCAAGGTGCCGTGGGTCGGACCCTCTTCCAAAACCGCAGTAAGAACTGGGCTGTCCGGATCGGTGTCGTTGGCAAGCACGCCAGGGGCTTCAACGGTGAGGGCAACATCTTCGTCAGTCGTATAAGCGTCATCCACAGCCACAGGAGCATGATACACATTCATCACACCCGTCAAACTTGCTAAGGCAAAGTCAGGTTCCCACGCACTGTCATACAGTGTGCCGGTCACGTTATATTCGCCAGCCTTTGCAAAGTTGA
>CAZUZM010000010.1:0-31475 GCA_964624615.1 uncultured Anaerolineaceae bacterium | reverse complement strand
CCAGACGAACCTGTTCAAAACCTGACCTTCCGCTTGGAAGATGCACCCGCTGGCGCGACCATTAATGCCACGACTGGTAAGTTCACCTGGACACCTGTTGAAAACCAGGTTGGTGTACACGAATTTGAAGTTTGTGTCACCGATGGCCAGCTGAATGATTGCACTACGGTTAAGGTAACTGTCCTGCCAGCTCATGTCAACACCGCTCCTGTGGCTGTTGCAGATGCCTACGAAGTTGACCAAGATAAGGTTTTGACGGTTGCTGCACCTGGTGTTTTGACCAACGATACTGATGCCGATGGCGACGCATTGACCGCTGTTATGGTGAGCTCAACCTCCAAGGGCACCTTGGTTCTGAAAGCTGACGGTAGCTTTGTTTACACGCCTGAAGCTGGCTTCTTTGGAACCGACACCTTCACCTATAAAGCCAATGACGGCGAAGCGGACAGCAATGTTGTAACCGTGACCATCACGGTTCACAAGGTTGAACTTCCCTTCAGACAAGGCTTGTACTTCCCTGTGATTTTCCAGGGCAGATAAGCTGTAGGTAAGACTTGAATTGATAAAGGCGTCCCGCAAGGGACGCCTTTTCATTAGCACTTCGTTTGTACAACTTGAGGTAAAAACTGCCCTATTTGATAAAGAGAACATCAAAGTTCATGAAACATATTGCTACTGCGTTTCGAAATCCAAACATTAACCGAGAGGGTGCAAAAGTGCAGTCGGTCCAGGCTTGATGTAACCCTTGAAGGGTTCCATTGCTGATTAAAAAACAGGTGGTAGTACATATAAGTGAGGTATTCACTAAATCAAGTCATGGTCATTGAAAGAATGGCGTTGTCGGCGAATTTTGCACCCAAGTCCTTGTTAAAAGAAAACTCCCGTTTTGCGGAGAGAGTGCAAAACGGGAGGATCTTAAGAATGTGTTTTGAGAAATGTTATCGTGCGTATCCTTAGTTCGATACAGCGCTGACAAGCGTTGCTGAATTAGGGTAGGTTGGGGCAGTTGCCCTGATTGCCGCCACCGTTTTGTCGGTGTTTGCCGCCTTGACCTTGGCCGAAGCCCTGATCTTGACCAAAACCTTGACCTTGACCAAGACCTTGACGTTGGCCTTGTCCATTACCCTGGCGTAAGCCTTGTCCGTTGCCTTTGCCGAAGCCATTGCCTAAACCGAGACCTTGGCCGGGCTCAAAGGGAGGCCATTCGCCAGCTTCAAGTTTTGCCAATGCGGCATCATATTGTTCTTGGGTAATTTTGCCTTCAGCGAGGGCGTCGTTCAAGCGTTCCAAGCGGTGTTCGTAGCGCAAAGCATCGCATTCTTCTACGGTCAATTCGCTACAATCACACAAAGCATTATTTTGCTGACGTTGTGCTTGTCTGGCTTCGCGATGTTCGTTGCGAAGGTCAAAACGGGACTGGGAAAGTGGCGCTGGAAGGTTTTCCTCAGTAGCTGGAGTTTCTGGGTTTGGGGCTTGCGCTTTGACGACTGTGAAAGCGATGCCGCCGAGCAATACAAGGGCTGTCAGGAATGCCAAGAGGCTAAAAGTTGTTTTTTGTTTCATTGTCTCCTCATTTGTAAGCCATTGTCGTTGTGTGCCATCTTTGGGGCATTTTCTGACTTACACCCTTATGATAAAGGACACTTATTAAGAACTGCTTTAGAAGATAAAGAAATCCAAACTTTTATTTTTGGTGTTTTGGCAAGCTGATTTGTAAGGTTGTGCCTTGACCTTCGCTGGAGTGCGCAGTGATGTCACCACCATGGGCATTAACAATCGCTTTTGCGATGGCCAATCCCAAACCGCTGTGTTGGGTACTCAATTGACGCGCACGATCCACCCGATGAAAACGCTCGAAGATGTAAGGTAGTTCTTCAGCTGGAATGCCAGGTCCGGAATCCCTTACTTCAAGTAAAACCGATTGTTCTGAGTCTTTTGCGGCTAGTACCACTTGGCTGCCTTCGGGGCTGTAATCAATCGCATTGCTAACCAGGTTGGAAAGCACTTGCACCATGCGGTCCTCATCTACACAAACGCTTGATGGGCTTTCAGAAGGTTCTAAAAGGAGCTGGATATTCTTGTGCGATGCTTGTATCTCAAAGAGCTTTACACAGTGATTTAGCAGGCTATTTGGTTCTGTAACCTGTTTTTGCAGGCTCAACTCACCCGCATCCGCAATCGAAAGGAGACGAAGGTCCCCAACCATCTTCGACAGGCGGTTGGTTTCGTCGGCAATCAACTCGAGTCGTTTTTGTGTGACTGGCAGATCGCCATCTCGCATGGACTCGACATAGCCTCCGATAACCGTCAAAGGCGTGCGCAGGTCATGCGCAATGTCAGCGGTCATCTGTTTGCGCAGGTGATCACTCTCTTTGAGGCGCGCGCTCATGTGGTTAAAGGTTTCTGCCAATGTGCCGATTTCGTCACGGCTAAGTTTAGGCACTTGGGTATCCAACTCTCGGTTGGCGATGCGTTGGCTGGCTTGGGTCAGCGTTTCAAGCGGACGGGTAATGCCTCTGGCGATAAAAAAGCCCACGATGGCGGCAATGGAAGTTGCACCGAGCAAAGTGAACCACATAGCCCGATTACTTTTCTTGATGAATTGTGTTTCTGCCTGGCTATAACCGGGGAATTGATCGACGGTCAATAAGTACCCTACGGTTTCTTTATTGACAATGATGGGGTCACTGCTTTTGATGACAGCGGTATTGAGCGCTTTGCCCGCTGGTGTTCCGCCGGGAAGGGCAATAATGACCGTGCCGTCGGTGGTTGCCAAGCCAAACAAACGTCCGGGAACGGTGAGGGTGTCATCCTGCTCTACAACGACCTCTTGGTCATCCTGTCCGATATGCCCAGCTTGTTCGCGTAATCTCCGTCCTTGACCCTGCGGTCTGTCCTGCGCAATGCCACGGGGTAGACCAGTAAAAAAGACTTCCGCGCCCTGCCATGAGCCTTTTTCGCGATAGTGGTCGCTTAGTAAGGTGATAAGTTCAGCGCGTTGGCTCTCGATGACAAAGTCGGCGAATTGTTGACTGTTGAAACGGTTGAAGACCAAGGCAACCACAGCACCTGTGATGAGCGCTACAAGAACAAAAGCGAGGGCGAGTTTTACTTTTAGCGTCGTTTTCATGGGAGTTTTCATAGCTTTATTTATTCAGGCGATAGCCCACGCCAAATACGGTGGTGATAAGTTCAGGGTTTGCCGGGTCGGATTCAACCTTCGCACGCAGGTTGCGGATGTGGACATTGAGCGTACTCTCCAGACCCATAAACCCGGTTTCATAAAGGCGGTCAACCAACTCGGTGCGGGTGAAAACACGACCTGGAGCGCGCATCATGGTGTGCAAGAGGTCGAATTCAATTGGGGTGAGCAACACAGGTTCGTTATTGATGGTCACACTATGGCTGGTGGCGTTGAGCGTCACATGGTTGGCTTTGAGAATTTCTTCGGGCTCAGTGTCCGGGTTAAGCCGGCGCAGCGCCACGCGCACCCGTGCTGCCAGCTCACGCATCCGGAAAGGCTTAACGACATAATCATCTGCACCAAGTTCCAAGCCTTGGATCGTGTCACCTTCTTCGGTTTTGGCGGTGAGAACGATGACGGGTGTCTTGCTCTCTTTGCGATAGGCTTGCAAAAACTGATAGCCATCAAGTTTGGGCATCATAATGTCCAAGAGGATGATATCCGGGTTCTCATAGCGGGCAACAAAAAGGCCCTCCTGGCCATCTTTGACACTGAGTACCCGATAACCTTGTTCGCTAAAATAGTCCTTGAGCAAGGTGCGCAAGTTTTCTTGATCGTCGATGATGAGTATTGTTTCTGCCATAGTAAGGCTAATTATAGCTAAATTTGTTTAGATTTGCGTTAGGCTGGGACGATAAAAAAGACTAAAGCCCTTCAATGAGCTCTGCCATGACCACGCTGATGTCTCCAGCAATGACATGGTTCGCCCAATCGTCATAGGCGGTGGGTTGAAAGTTGATCAAGATCAGCTTGTTGCCCCGATAGTAGCGCACCAACGATGCGGCTGGATAAACGACCAATGATGTGCCACCGACGATGAGGATGTCTGCCCGAGAAATGGCAGCGATGGCTTTATTGAGGATGTCTGCATTGAGCGTTTCTCCGTAAAGCACAACGTCAGGACGCACCAAACCGCCGCAGCTGCAACGTGGGGCAGCTTTTCCGCGCAAGGCATAGGCGGGGTCATATTCCTTGCGGCAGCGTTGACAGTAGTAGCGTTCCATGCTGCCATGCAATTCCAGCACGTTTTTAGAGCCAGCGCGTTGATGGAAATTATCGATGTTCTGGGTGATGACAGCTTTTAGCTTCCCCAATTCTTCAAGCTTTGCCAGGGCATAATGGGCGGCGTTTGGCTGGGCTTCGGGATAGTAAAGGTTTTCACGCAGGTAGGTGTAAAAATCGTCAGGATGGCTTTTGAGAAATGCGTGGCTCAAAAGGTATTCTGGGCTGTAATTCAGATTGTGTTCTCGGTTATAAAGGCCTGTGGCAGAACGGAAATCGGGAATCCCAGAGGCGGTGCTGACTCCAGCGCCACCAAAAAAGACGATATTATCGGATTGGGCAATGAGGTCACGGACGGTTTGAATGTGCGGGTTCATGATTTTTTGTTGGGGTCAGCTGCTGGCGCAGGGCTGATTTCCACATGTCCCATTTTCTTGCCTATCTTGTTAAGCGGAGGCAGCCAATTGACAAACAATGCCACGGCGATGCCTATCAGCGTGTCTATCACGCGATCCAATGTATAGGCCATCGGGGTTAGGTCATTGTTGGTTTTGAGGGTAACAATGAGATAAACAATAACGGTGATGGCGATTGGACCGGGCGTCTTTATCCAGATCATAATCGTCATGAGCGGCAGCGAAAGCAGTGCGGTGATGAGGAAATAGCTCCAATGGTTACGGGCTATATCCAAGGCGGGAAAGACGAATGTGAGTACCAAGAACCCATATAAGCCGGCAATAAGTGTGCCAATCACTCTTTCTTTTGCGGTCTTAGTGGTTGACTTGAGGTTGGGTTGCATACAGACCGTGGTGGCAATGCTACTGTGATACTGGGTGCCATCTTTTAGACGAAGTGCTTCAATGCCGAGACAGATGAGGATGGCAATCATGGTTTTAATTACCCGCATGCCGGGTGTGTTTTTAATGAGGAAGAGGTTTAGATGGTCAAAAAAAGCTTTGACTTTGTTGGGGTCTTTGGCGATTTCATCGGTTTTTGGGTCCGTTTTAGCTTCTTCAGGGTCCATGAAAACTCCTTGACTAATCATAACCTAAGTTGCTTTTTATGCCAGACTATTTTGGGATTAAGCAAAGACTTTTAAGGAAAAAAAGCGGGTAGTGAGGGTATAATTTCTGGTGGAGGCGAGATATGTTCCCAGTAGCACACCCCAAAACGATGCAGAGCGCACGCGACCTGGTTGCCCTGAACCCGGTTTTCTTAGACACCGAAACAACCGGAACCGGTCCACAAGACTTGGTGATTGAAATAGGTATCGTGGATCTGGAGGGTAACACGCTTTTTGAAAGCCTGATTAATCCAGGCATTCCCATTCCGCCAGAATCAAGTGCGGTGCATGAAATTACAGATGCCATGGTGGCAGATCAGCCAACTTGGCTGCAAGTTTGGCCAGAGATAGAAGCTGTTCTACGTAATCGCGCAATTGGCATCTATAACGCGGAATTTGACATACGCCTTATGCAACAAAGTTGTCAGGCGGCTGGCGTGCCTTGGAGCATCAAGAATAATCAGGCGTTTTGTGTGATGCGCCTCTTTGCGGCTTGGTATGGGGAATGGAACACGCGCTATAGCGGATTTCGCTCTCAAAAATTGGCGTTTGCCGGACCCTTTTGTGGGATTGACCTTCCTAATAGCCATCACGCCGTGGATGACGCGCGCTTGACCGCAGCCTTGCTCAAGTACCTGGCTTCTTATGTAAAGAAATAACTTCACTTCCATCCTAAAATGTTGTGTAAAAATCTATTGACATCTCCTTTGTTGTTGCTATAATATGAATATATGAATAACTACTCATAAGTTATTCCGAAAAGATGGTAAAAATGGCTGAGCAGCATAAACACACAAAGATAACAGGCACAGATTTGGGGCAGTTGAGCGATGGAAATGCCCAGGGCATGGCGCTGACCTTTAAAGGCTTGGCGGATCCAACGCGGCTTAAATTATTATCCCTCTTATTGCAAGAGGAGATGTGTGTTGGCTGTTTGGCGGAAGCAACGCAAACCAGTCAGAGCGCTGTATCGCATCAATTGCGTCTCTTGCGTAATCTGCGTTTTGTTTCAGCCCGCCGAGAGGGTCAGCAAGTTTTTTACCGCATCAACGATGAACATATTGGCGAGCTTTTCCATCTGGCATTGGATCATGCGTCGCATATGGATGAAAGGATTTAATGAGCACTCATAACCATCACCATCATGAGCAACATCAACCGCAAGAAACCAGTGGCTGCGGCTGTAGCAGTGGGGCATGCGGCGTCATCATCAAGCCGGATCCAGAAGGTGTAAAACACAGCAGTATTTTGGATTTCAAAGGCTTTTGGGATCATTTTCGTCATATGCCTGAATTAAAAATCGTCATTCCGGGCATCTTATTGCTGGCGCTTACTTTTCTTCTACCGTCTTTTGGACTAGCCCAAAAGTGGGTTATTCTAATTCAGATGCTTATTCTGCCAGTCGCAGGATGGTTTGTCTTGAGCCATGGCTTTAGAAGTCTTTTTATGGAACGCCGCCTGAATATGGATGTTTTGATGTCCTTTGCTTTGATTGGCGCGGTGCTGATTGGTGAGGGCGTGGAAGCCTTGGTGCTTTTGGTGCTTTTCACGCTTTCCGAAGCGATTGAGGGTTACACCAGCGCAAGTGCGCGCAAGGTGTTGACCGAATTTGCCGACCTGGCGCCGAAACAAGCTTTGCGCGTAGCCAATGGATTAGAGGAGCTGGTTGGGGTTGAAAAACTCCATGTGGGTGACCACATCCTGGTTCGGACTGGGGACCGTCTGCCTATGGACGGCGTGGTTATCACTGGGCAAAGTGAACTCAACCAAGCTACGATTACGGGTGAAAGCGCTTGGGTTCCCAAGACGGTGGGCGATGAAGTGCTGTCGGGCACGATCAACGGTAGTGGTTTGTTAGAAGTTGAGGTGACCCGATTGGTTGAGGACACCACTATGCAACGCATCATCCGCCTGGTTACCGAAGCCCAAGTTACGAAAGCGAAACAGGAAAAATTTATTGATAAATTTGCCAGTGTTTACACGCCAATCGTGATGTTGGTTGCCATTCTGGTCGCCGTGATACCAACCGTTTTCTTCAAACAGCCGCTTTGGAATGGTCCTGAAGGCTATGGCTGGCTTCACCGCGGACTTTCCTTGTTGATGATTGGTTGTCCTTGTGCCTTGGTGATTAGTACGCCAATTACAATCATAAGTGCCTTGACGCGTGCTGCCCGGGCGGGTGTTATATTTAAGGGCGGGGTCTATTTGGAAGGACTTTCCCGTGTAAAAGCCGTGGCTTTTGATAAAACCGGCACCTTGACGTTGGGTGAACCCAAAGTTGAAGCGGTCAAAGCGGTGGACTGCCGAGACGAAAACGAAACCGAACCATGTGAGTCTTGTGATGACCTTTTGGCATTAGCCAGCTCGCTTGAAGAACGCAGCAACCACCCGCTTAGTCATGCTATTTTGGACAAGGCGGAAGAGCGTGGTGTGCGTGGGCGCATTCCGGCGGCTGAGGACCTCACCGTGATTGGTGGGCGTGGCCAAGAAGGTACCGTAAACGGTAAAAAGGCGACTGTGGGAAGTTTGCCACTCTTTTTGGATGAGCACAAAACGCCGCAAAAGATTGTGGACGAAGCCCGTCAGGCTGAGGAAGTTGGCAATACGACCGTTTTGGTCTGTGATGGTGTGGCGGTGCGGGGCTATTTGACCTTGCGCGACCAACCGCGCACGGAATCATTGGACGTTTTGAAAACACTCCAAAGCTTTGGCGTGCATACCGTGATGTTGACCGGCGATAACGAAGGCGCAGCACAGTATATTGCCAATGCCTTGGGTATCAACGAGGTGAGTGCCTCACTTTTGCCTGATGAAAAGCTAAAAGCCCTAGCCCTGTTGCAAGAAAAATTTGGTGCTGTGGCAATGGTTGGCGATGGCATCAATGATGGCCCTGCTTTGGCTAAAGCGGATATCGGTGTGGCGATGGGTGGCGCTGCCAGCGGGCAGATTTTGGAAACAGCTGATGTGGTTTTGATGAACAACAACTTACAGCGGCTGCCATTTGCCTTGCGTCTCTCACGGTTTACCAATCAGCTCATTCGTCAAAATATTTTCATCAGCTTGGGTGTTAAATTCGCCGTGGCAGCTTTGGCCATTATGGGTTTGACACCGCTCTGGGTGGCGGTGATGGCTGATATTGGCATCTCGCTCGTTGTCACGCTGAATGGTTTGCGGGCAACCAGGTTTGAAAAAGACTTGGTGTAAAACAACCTTGGGAATTCGACCCCGAAGGATAAGCTTTTCGCGGTTTTCTATTTGACTTGGAAGGTCATATCCCATTCACCTTCAGCAACTTTTTCGACTTTGCTATCGAGACTGGTGAGGGTAAACCAGGTTTTTCCGGGTTTAAGCGGCATGGGATTGCCGTCTAAATCAAAAATAAGGATTGGCTTATCATACGCAGAGGCACCCCAACGGATGGCGTAAAGTTTGCCATCGCGCAAAAGAATGCCGGGTTGCTGGGTGTTGCCTGGGTTGAAATTGATATCGAAGAACATCTTGCGATAATCTTGGTAATTCGTAAAAAGAAAGACAATATTTTCAAAGGCGATAGGATCACCAGAACGGCGGTCTTGACTTGGTTCCAACGTGTATTGGCGGTTATCAACTTGTTTGTCTTGCCACAGCTCATAGTTGGCATTGCTCTCGTTATAGCGCCAGTCCATGACTGAAAAATCCGCATAGAGGTAGCTAAAACGTGTGGCGGCATCTTCGGATGGTTGTGCGTTTTCGTCAAATTCAAAACCAAAAAGCTTTGGGATGAAACGTGGCGCTTTCCCAGCGAAAAACGCTCGCATGGCAGCGGTATCCACGAAGGTTAAGCCACCCTGGGCTTCTGTCTCAGTGCATATGCCAGGACAAGGTGCAAAACCGCGCATGGCGTGACGATTTTCGAGGAAGTCTTTCAGGACATTTTCCAGAATTTCTTTACCGCTGGCGAGAACCAAATGACCTTGAAAATGTTCGGTAAGGCGCGCGTCAATAACACGACCACTGTGCAAAGGTCCAACATGGTCGTAATCGTTACCGTAATACAGGGCTAAAAGCTGGTTGGTTTGTGCGCCAATGAAGTATTCAAAGACCATATCTGCGCTGTTGAGCCCATCTGCGGGACGCAGCGTTTCGGGCCAGTTGGCGATTTGAACCAGGATAGGCCGAGTCCTAAGTAGGCTGGGCTCACTAACCTTTAACCCGGTGAGAGGGTTAATGCTGCCCAGGTTGATGTCGGTAGGTTCGATGTAAGGAGTTGGGGTGACAACAGGCCAGGGCGTGGCACTGGGTATGGGTGTGGGTGTGGCATGCTCAGCAAGTTGGGTGGCTTGTTGACTGGGAAGCGCTTGAAAGGCGGTTGGGCTGGTCATGACCGGCGTCAGCTTTGGCGGCTTTGATATACAGGCGCTTAAAACGATACACAGCGCAAAAAAGAGGGCAAAAACCCGCTTAAGACTGTGATGCTTTATTTGCGTCATGCTCTGATTCTATCACGAGCCCAGCCCATTTATGACTGGCACGCCAGAGGTTCTTTTGCAGGCTCTTATTGAGTGCCATGGGTGCCGGGGTCGCTTTTTTGTAGCGTTCGAAGTATTGACCGGTCGTATGGTCGTGTTTGGGGTTGGTGGCGAGATCAAATACCGTTTTGGCACCGGAGGGAACCGACGAGCCGTAAGACAAAGGCAAAATGCGAATGACCTTGGTGCGGATGACGCCCGGATGCAGACTGTTAACGGTGATGTTTTTACCTTCGAGATGTTGGGCGAGTTCTATTGTCCAGGCGAGAACGAGTAGTTTTGAGCGGCAATAGCTGACCCAACGCCAGAAAAAAGGGCTGGATTTTGGGTTTTGGATGTTATTCCAAACGAATTTATGTCCAATGGAGCTCATGTTCAATATTTTTGCCTGAGGGGAGGCTTCGAGGAGTGGCATGAGGCGGTTGGTCAGTAAAAAGGCGGAAAGATAATTGACCTGAAGCGTTTGTTCAAAGCCATCCTTAGTGATAACCCGGTTGTCAGGATAAAGACCGGCATTGTTGATAAGGATGTCGATCCTTTTGTGTTCTGCGAGAATTTTAGACGCCATCGCACGCACGTCATCCAAAGAAGAAAAGTCGGCCTGGTAGCTAAAAAACTGTCCTTTGGGGTTTGCCTGATGCAAAGCCTCCATTGTCGCTTTGATTTTAGACGGATTGCGTCCATGAATAAGGACGGTTGCACCGACTTTGGCGAACATCAAAGCGGTTTCTTTGCCGATGCCATCGGTGGCGCCGGTGATGAGGACGGTTTTTTCATAAAGCTCGGTGCTGGTTTGTTTCATTTTCAACTCACTTCTTAAGCTTAAGAATTATAGGCATCAGGTGATTAATCGTCAAATGGTTTAGCAGTTCATAATGAAACGTGGGTATTGCCGGTGGGTAACGGTTTGCTTCAGGATTTATGACAATGAAATGGATTTGTTTGATAGAATTTCAGCAAGAGGAAAACTTATGGAAATTGTGATTGTCGGTGGTGGCAAGATGGGTCAGACTTTGTGTTATGACCTTTCAAATGAGGGGCACGAGATTGTGCTCATTGACCAAAAACAAGGGCGACTGGACGTCTTAGAAGAGAACATCGACCTGCGTGGTGTAAACGGCAATGGCGCTGCGATTGAAACGCAACGGGAAGCCAACGTTGCTTTGGCGGATGTGTTTATTGCGGCAACACCATCGGATGATACCAACTTAATTGCAGCCTCTATCGCCAATAAATTGGGCGCGAAGTTTACCATTGCGCGCGTGCGCAACCCGGAATATGCCCGCGATCTTGACTTTTATCAAAAACAATTGGGTATTGGCATGCTCATCAATCCAGACGCCGAAGCGGCTGCAGACATCACCCGTGTGTTTGATTATCCTGCCGCGAATGCCATCGAGCCTTTTGCCAATGGTTTGGTGGATATGGTTCAGCTGCGGGTTGCGCCAAATTCGCCGATTATTGGCCAAAACCTGGCGGAAATCCGTAAAGCAATCCCTGATTTATTGCTCTGCGTGATTGACCGCGAAAGTGGCATTCTGATTCCAAAGGGTGCAACGTGTTTGGAAGAAAATGACTACATCCAAATGGTTGGAAACCCGAAAGCCATCCACACCTTTAGCCAACTTTGTGGTCATAAAAACGCCCGATGGCGGTCGGCTTTAATTGTAGGCGGCAGCCGCATAGCTTATTATCTGATACCGGCTTTGCTCAAGCGCAATGTTTATGTCAAAGTAATTGAAACTCAGACGGAGATTGCCGACCGGTTGGCGATGACTTTTCCAGAAGCGGAGATTATCTATGGCGACGGGACCGATCAGAGCTTTTTACGTGAAATGCACCTGCCGAATTACGATGTTGCCGTGGCCTTAATCAATATTGACGAAGAAAACCTGATGTTTTCTCTTTACGCGCATCAACAAGGCGTGGCAAAGACGATTACCAAGGTCAATCGTCGCGAACTGATCAAGTTGATAGACCACACCGTATTAGACACGATTGTCACACCGGCACGCTCGGTTAGTGACCGGGTTATTCAATACATTCGCTCGCATGAAAAAACCGCATCTAGCAAACTGGAGACCTACGCCCGTTTGGGGAGTGAAGGGGTGGAAGCGCTCGAGTTTGTTGCCACCGAAGGGTCGCGGGTATGCCGTGCTAAGATTCAGGATTTGCACATCAAACCTGGTGTGTTAATTGCTCATATTTTACGTGGCCATCGTCGTATTATCCCTGCTGGTTCGGACCAAATTCAGACTGGGGATCGCGTTTTGTTGGTGGCATTGAATCACCGCATCAGTCAATTGGATGACATCATCGACCTCGAGGCGCGGTCATGAATTTTGGGATGATCCGCTACCTGCTTGGCAGGATTATGATCATTTTGAGTGGCTTAATGGTGCCTTCTTTAATCGTGGGCTTGATTTACCGGGATTCGTTTCGGGTCCTGTCGGGCTTATTGGTAGCAATGGCTTTTTGTCTCATTTTGGGCTTGCTTCTGGGCCGCAAAAAACCAGCGAATGACGATTTTTACGCGCGTGAAGGGTTGGTTCTGGTCGTTTTAGCATGGATGATGGTTTCAGCCATCGGTGCGATTCCGTTTGTGGTGAGTGGCGCAGTGCCATCGGTGATTGACGCCCTTTTTGAATCGACCAGTGGCTTTACGACCACCGGTGCCAGCGTTTTGGAGATTAGCCCGGACTTTTTGCCGAAGTCGCTGATGTTTTGGCGCAGTTTTACGATGGTCGTGGGTGGCATGGGTTTCTTGTTTTTTATTATCAGTTTGCAGCCGGCAATTGGTTCCCGTGGCATTTTTATTATGCGCGCGGAGTCTCCAGGCCCGGGTTCGGGTAAGTTGGAGTCGCGCATTGCCAAGTCTATCCATATCCTGTATGCCATTTATTTGAGCATCATTTTGATTGTAGTCGTGCTTTTACGGATTGGAAAAGTGGCATGGTTTGACTCATTCCTGCTTGCTTTTAGCGTGGCTGGTACGGGCGGTTTTGACATCTTGCCCCAGTCGATCGGTGCCTATAACAGCCAATTTGTGCGCATGGTGATTGCGGTGGCAATGATGGTGTTTGGCATGAGCTTCAATCTCATTTACCTTTTGGTTCTGGGTAAGTTCAAACAGTTTTTTAAATCAGAAGAATTGCGCTGGTATCTGGGCATTTTGCTTTCAGCGACCCTGTTGATTTGTTTGAGTCTTTTTCCCTTATACCAGAACATCAAAACGCTTTTTCAAGATGTTTATTTTACAACCACATCGCTCATGACCACCACGGGTTATTCCACGGTCGATTTCCACAAATGGCCTACCTTTACGCATGTTATTCTGTTGTTTTTGATGTTTTCTGGTGGCATGTCGGGGTCGACGAGCTCGGGATTCAAAGTCGTGCGGGTGATGCACTTCGCCAAATCCATCAAGCAGGAATTGCGCCGCATGATTTCACCAGATCGCGCCTTGCCGATTGTGATTGAGGGGAAACAAGTGGATGACCGCACCCAAAGGGGCAGCACCTTCTATCTGATTACCTACCTCTGCGTTTTCCTGGCGATTTTGGGTTTAATTAGCCTGGATACGAAAAGTTTTGCCAGCGCTTTTAATGCGACCATTGCGACCTTGAATAATGTCGGTCATGGTACAGACCTTTTGGGTCCTGCTGTGCCCTATAGTGGCATGAGCGTGGCGAGTAAGCTGTTGATGTGCATTTCGATGTTGATGGGGCGGTTGGAAATTTACCCTGTGTTGTTGCTTTTTTATCCAGCTACCTGGAGAAAGACCTAATATTTATACTTTTCTAAGGCTAACTTTTTTACAGAGGGTTTGTTCGACGCGGCGTCTCGGGTAAAATGACTGAAATAAATGGCTTGGAGAATAAAATGAAAAACCAAACTCGTCAGAAACAAAAATCTACAAAACAAAAACAGACCAGGAAAATGAGCCCATGGCTTTGGACTCTTTTACTGATTCCACTCGTAATTATTGCGTTTTTTGTTCTGAAACAACAAGGTCTGATTTTGACGCCAAGCCAAGAAGAAGCCAAACCAACCGCTGTGCTTCAAGCTGAGCCTACAGCCGTCGAAAAGGTTGAAGCCCTGGATTTGGAGAATTTACCCAATGAAATCAGCGTCGAACAGGCGCATCAGCTTTATAAGGATGGCGTTTTTATCCTGGAAGTGCGTGAGCAAGATGAATGGGATGCGGGGCACATTCCTGGCGCTACACTTATCCCTCTCGGTAGTTTGGCGATGGGCTCTGGTGACGTGCCGCATCTTGAGCCGGTGGTCATCGTTTGCCGCTCCGGGAACCGCAGCGCCCAAGCCCGCGACGTGCTCAAAAGCATCGGGTTTGTGCATGTTACCAGTATGGCTGGTGGGATGAAGGAATGGGCAGCGGCTGGATATGACATCGAAATTGAAAACAAGAAGTAAAACCTAGCCGAAAAGCAAACTTTATCTGAATTTTGAGGTTATGATTATTGCATTGTGTAAGGAGCAATCATGACCGAACCTCAACTGTTAGCCATTGACCTTGGCACGCAATCTTGCCGCGCGATTGTTTTTGACCCGCGTGGCAATCTCATTGCTAAAGCGCAAATCCCGATTGACTCATTTGTGACACCGGAGCCTGGATGGGCTGAGCAAGACCCGGAAGTCTTCTGGCAGGTCTTGTGCCAGAGTTGCCAGGCTTTGTGGCCTATGCCTGGTGTGCGCAAGGAAGCACTTCTAGGCGTGGCGATCACGACTCAACGCTCAACGGTCATCAATTTAGGTGAGGACGGTAAACCATTGCGTCCCGCCATTCACTGGACGGATCAGCGTCGCACGCCAGGGTTGAAGCCGATTGAGGGTTTATGGGGCTTGGGTTTTGGGTTGACGGGGATGACCGACACGGTTTCTTACCTCATGGCTGAGGCCGAAGTCAATTGGATTAGAACCTATCAGCCGGAAATCTGGGAGAAAACTGCTAAATACATGCTGCTTTCTGGCTACTTGCACTATCGTTTGACTGGTGAGCTGGTTGAGTCGACTGGCAACATGGCGACGTATATGCCTTTTGACTACAAGAAGCAGGACTGGTGTGGCAAGGGTGACTGGAAATGGAAAGCAGTGCCTATCGAAAAAGACAAGTTGATGCCTTTGGTACCGCCTACCAGCCTGATTGGCACGATTACCCAGGAAGCAGCAGAAGCGACAGGCATTCCGCAGGGTCTCAAACTTTATGCGGCGGCTTCGGATAAAGCCTGCGAAGTGATTGGCGCAGGGTGCGTTGAGCCGAATATCGCTTGTTTGAGTTTTGGGACAACCGCAACGATTAACACCACCCATTACAAATACGTTGAGGCAGTGCCCCTCATTCCGCCTTATCCTTCGGCTATTCCTAATGCCTATTCGCTGGAAATTCAGCTTTCGAGGGGCTTTTGGCTGGTGTCGTGGTTCAAGCGCGAATTTGGGCTCAATGAACAACGCCTGGCAATGAAAAGGGGCGTGCCGACCGAAGCTGTTTTTGATGATTTGATTAAGTCAGTGCCAGCAGGGTCAATGGGCTTGATGTTGCAACCCTATTGGGCGCCGGGATTGAAGATGCCCGGGCCTGAAGCCAAAGGTGCGATTATCGGTTTTGGCGATATCCACACCCGTGCTCATGTTTACCGGGCGATGATTGAGGGCATTGGCTATGCCCTGCGCGAGGGCGCAGAACGCAGCAGCAAGCGCAGCCGAATCCCAATTGAGGCGGTGCGGATTGCTGGCGGAGGTTCTCAGAGCACAGAAGCGGTGCATATTGCTGCGGATATTTTTGGCGTGCCAGCCAGCAGGCCACATACCTATGAGGCAAGTGCTCTAGGCGCAGCCATGGATCTGGCGGTAGGTTTGGGGCTACACGCTGACTTTAAGGTGGCGGTTAAAGAAATGTGCCGAGTGCAAGATACCTTTGACCCCAATCCAAAGAATAAAGCCCTTTATGATGAGCTTTACAATCGCATTTATCTCAAGATGTATAGCTCATTGAAGGATCTTTATCACGAGATTAGTGATATCACCGGCTACCCGCCTTTGGATTAGACACTTATTAAGAGAGAAAAGAAGAGCTCGGTTAGAGCTCTTCTTTGGATTTAATCAAGATGATGGATTTACCAGGCACTTTCTTCAGGCTGAAGAACGCCTTTTGTGTGCGTACGAGGCTGGCGAGTTGCTTGGCACCATAACTGCGCGGGTCAAAACCGGGGTCAATACGGCGTAATGAGGTGCCCACTTCAGAAAGACTTGCCCAGTTGTCATCATCCGTACCCACCATTTCGATGGCGCGGTTGATGTTTTCGATGAGCTCAATTTCCTGTGGTGTGAGTTTGGCGGCAACTTGTTGACGCGCGGCAGCTTTCTTCTTTTGGCGTTCACGTTCCTCGAGGTTTTCAGTGTAAATGAAAACATCACAGGCTGAAACGAATGCGCGTGGGGTGTTTTGTTTGCCGATGCCAATCACCAGTTTGCCGCTTTCGCGGATGCGGGTTGCCAGGCGGGTGTAATCGCTATCACTGGAAACGAGGCAGAAGCCGTCCACCAAGTCACCATGGAGGATGTCCATGGCGTCGATAATCATCGCCGAGTCGGTTGAGTTCTTTCCGGTGGTGTAGCTGAATTGTTGAAAAGGTTGAAAAGCAAAGGAGTTGAGGGTCTCCTTCCAGGATTTCATGTGGGTGGTGGTCCAATCGCCGTAAATGCGGCGGATGGTGGTGTTACCAAAGCGGCTGGCTTCCACCACAACCTGCTCCATGAGGGAGGCTTGGGCGTTGTCGCCATCGATGAGGATGGCAATGCGTTTTTCGGTTTTACCGTTATTTGTATTTTCTGTCATAGCCCCATTATAAAGCAAAATGCGTTATGGATTAAACTAACAACAAGGCTTGTCAGAAATCACATTGTGTTTGGCGTAATAATCCTGGTGATAATCCTCCGCTGGCCAGACTTTTTCAGCTGGGCGCAGTGTGGTGCGAATGGCTCCAGGATAGATGCCTGAGGTATCAACTTTGGCAATCACTTCTTCTGCAATTGCTTTCTGTTCTTCATCAAAATAGAAGATGGTTGAGCGGTATTGATTGCCAAAAGTGTCTGCAAGGACAGGATTATGGGCTTGGAAAAAGGCTTCTAAAAGGCTTTTGTAGCTGATGACGTCCGGGTCATAGTCAAGCTGGACGGCCTCAAGATGACCGGTTTTTTGACGGCAGACTTGAACGTAGGTGGGCTTTTCGGTTGTGCCACCGGTGTAAACGGCAAGCGTGTCAGAAATACCTGGGATCGTTTTAAGCTTAGCTTGCAATCCCCAAAAACATCCCCCAGCCAATAAGGCTTGCTTTAACATAGTCTGTGGTCTCCGTGTCAAAGATTTATCTTTCGTTAGTCAACTATAACACGAAGCGGATGAGTGGATTGTTACATCCTTACACAAGGATTGGGAAAGTGAAAAGAAAATGGGCCCGGATGGATTCGAACCAACAACCAAGCGGTTATGAGCCGCCTGCTCCGCCATTGAGCTACGGGCCCTTTAGGATTGCAATCTTACCATGAATTCAAGTTTTTTGTGAAATGTAAGGGGCTTAAAAAGTTAGGCTGCCATATGGCAGCCTAACTGTAGTTACCTTCTTTTGAAGCTAAATTTACTTCTGCATCTTCGCCCAACTGTCAACAAGGGACAGGGTGCGGATCCAGCTTGGTTTTTCTTCCGTGCTGGTCACGGGGTCAAGCGTAAAGTAGCCGTCACGCACGAATTGGAAGACCTCACCAACCTTGGCGTTTGCCAAATCGGGCTCGAGTTTCGCTTCCAAAACTTCAATTGACTCTTTGTTGAAGTGGTCGATGAAGCTTTCGCCTTCGGGCAGATCCTCAGGGTATTTATCGAGGAACATCTGCTCGTAGAGTTTGGTTTCGGCGGTGATGGCGTGTTTTGCAGAGACCCAATGGATGGTGCCTTTGACCTTGCGTTTGTCAGGTGTTTGTCCGCCACGGGATTCGGGGTCATAGGTCACGTGAACCTCGAGGATATTGCCGGCTTCATCCTTGACGATGTCTTTATACTGGATGTAATAGGCGTTCATCAAGCGCACCTCACGTTCAGGACTGAGGCGGAAGTATTTGGGTGGAGGTGTTTCCATAAAGTCATCGGCTTCGATGTAGATTTCACGGCTGAAGGGCACTTTTCGGGACTCCGAGTCCGGATTGTAGGGGAAGTCGGGGACGTCAAACCATTCTTCCTGGTCCTCGGGATAGTTGTCGATAATCACCTTGACAGGATTGAGGATGGCCATACGGCGCTTAGCGGTTTCGTTGAGGGTGTCACGAATGACATGTTCAAGCAGCTCCACGTCGATGAAGTTTTCGCTCTTAGCCACACCAACCGTGTCGATGAATTCGCGAATGGCAGCAGGTGGGTAACCCCGGCGGCGCATGGCCACTAAGGTGGGCATGCGGGGATCATCCCAGCCGTCCACCAAACCCGCTTCTACCAGGCGGCGCAATTTGCGCTTGCTCATCACAGTGTGGGTGAGGTTCAGGCGGGCAAACTCGATCTGTTGTGGGGCAAAAATACCCAGTTCTTTGACGAACCAATCGTACAAAGGTCGGTGATTTTCAAATTCCAAGGAACACATGGAGTGGGTGATGCCTTCGATGGAGTCACTTTGCCCATGCGTGTAGTCATAAGTGGGGTAAATGCACCACTTATTCCCGGTGCGGTGGTGTTCAGCGTGCAACACGCGGTACATGACCGGGTCGCGCATCAAAGGATTGGGGTGGGCCATATCAATTTTGGCACGCACCGTCATGCTGCCGTCTTCAAACTCACCAGCGCGCATGCGCTCCAGAAGGTCGAGGCTTTCTTCGATGGGACGGTCACGCCAGGGGCTGTTTTTGCCGGGTTCAGTCAAGGTGCCACGGTATTCGCGGGTCTCGTCCGGGCTAAGTTCATCCACATAAGCTTTACCTTTTTTGATGAGTTCAATCGCCCAGGCATAAAGCTGCTCGAAATAGTCGGAGGCATAATAGAGGCGGTCTTCCCAATCAAAACCCAACCAGCGGATGTCGGCTTTAATCGCGTCAACATATTCCACATCTTCTTTGACGGGATTGGTATCGTCGAAGCGCAGGTTGGTGATTCCGCCGTAATCCTTGGCGATGCCAAAGTCGAGACAAATCGCCTTGGCGTGTCCGATATGCAGGTAGCCGTTGGGCTCGGGAGGGAAGCGGGTGTGCACACGACCGTCAAAGCGGCCGATGCGATTGTGTTCATCGATGATGTCGGTGATAAAGTTCGATTTTTTAGGCGTTTCGTCTGTCATATTGGTCTCCTTGTTGGCGTGGAAATTATACCTTATGCACGCCGGATTATGAAAAAAGCCCTGAATGTTCAGGGCTTTGCTTGTGTAAATGCGGTGGCTTTAGCCCTCTTTTGACCTTCTTGCGACTTCTTGAGCGATTTTTTGGATGGCTTGGATGTCATCGGGCTTGGCACAGCCGACGAATTCCAGAGCTCCTGCAATCTCCCAATCCAGTTTTTGCGCATAGCTTTCAAAGACGGGTTGCGCGCCACCAGACCAGGCATAGCTGCCAAAATAGCCGGCAACTTTGTTCTTAACGCTCTTGATCTCGGCGATATCGAGCGCATGAACCATCGCCGGGAACATCGCGCGTTCGTAAGTCGGGCAAGCGACGAGGACGCCTCGTTTGGTCCAAAGCGAAGGCAGGATAAAGCTGGGATGCACCGTGGCAACGTTGAAAACGTCCACCGGAACGCCCTCAGCAACCATGCTTTGCAGGGTGGCTTCCATGGCGCGTTCAGTGTTGCGATACATGGTGCCATAGAGCACGGTCACACCGGGTTCAGTAGGTTGGGTGGCATACTCCGCCCACTTTTTGTAAAGCGACACAATGCGCATGGGGTCCTGACGCCAAATCAGACCATGCGATGGGGCAATAATCTTGAAAGGATATGCCGCGGCTTTATCAATCGCCAACAGGGTGTTACGGCTAAATGCCGCCACGATGTTGGTGTAATAGCGCAGGGCTTCTTTTTCATAGAAGGGCAGGCTTCCCTTGGCTTCGTCATCAAACAGGATGCCATCAAGACAACCGTAAGAGCCAAAAGCGTCACAGGTGAACATGATCTCTTCCTCTTCGAGGTAGGTGATCATGGTTTCGGGCCAGTGAACCAAGGGTGTAAAGAGGAAGCGCAAGGTGAACTTCCCGAGTTTGAGGGTGTCTTCATGCTTGACAACCATCACGTTTTCGTCGACGCAATAGAAATCCTTCATCATGCTGATGGCTTTGCCCATACCCACAAAAGTGGCGTTGGGTGCTAGCTCACGGATGCGCAAAAGCGCACCGCTATGGTCGGGCTCCATGTGGTTGACAATAACGTAATCCAGTTTGCTGAGGTCAATCAGCTTTGAGACTTGCTCAACGAAATCATCGGTGAAACTTTCTTTCGAAAGGTCAATCAAGGCAGTTTTTTCGTCTTTAATCAAGTAAGAGTTGTAAGAAACGCCTTGATCGGCGACGGGCCACAAGCCTTCAAAGAGGTCAGTGGTACGGTCATTCACGCCGACCCAGTAAACATCAGGTCTTATTTCAACAGGGCGCATGGTTTATTCTCCAAGGAATTGTCGAACGGCTTCCAATTGGCCAGCGCTGCCGAGAAGGACGTTCTTTTCCGCGATAAAGTTAGCATATTCTGCCATGAAAATCTTGCCGGGGTCGCGCAGGTCAAACTTTTCGGGCTTGTCGCGGAAGAATTCGCGATGGACACGAGTCCATACCAAGCGGCCGTCGGTGTCGATGTTGATTTTGGTCACACCCAGCTGGGATGCTTCTTTGAATTGGGTAGCGTCCACACCTTTGGCGCCGGCAATATGACCGCCAGCGGCGTTGATGCGTGCCACTTCTTCCTCTGGAACCGAGCTGGAGCCGTGCATCACCAAGGGGAAGCCGGGCAGGTTCTTTTGGATGGCCGCCAAAACATTGAAGTGCAGGCTTTGCGTGCCGCTAAACTTGAAAGCACCATGGCTGGTACCGATAGCGACAGCCAGCGAGTCACAGCCGGTGCGTTCAACGAATTCTTTGGCCTGGTTGGGGTCGGTGAGTTTGGCATCGGCTTCGGCGACTTGCACATGCTCCTCGACACCACCCAACATGCCCAGTTCGGCTTCAACGACGATGCCTTTGGCGTGGGCAGCTTCGACGACGCGTTTGGTCACGGCGATATTTTCTTCGAAAGGAAGTGAAGAACCGTCAATCATTACTGAGCTGTAAAAGCCAGATTCGATGCAATCATAACAAGCTTGTTCGTCGCCATGGTCGAGATGGACGGCAAAGATGGCTTCGGGGTAGATTTCGTCCGCGGCGCGGATGAGACCTTCCAGGAAGGTTTTATTGGTGTAAGAGCGCGCGCCTTTACTGATTTGGATGATAAAGGGTGCCTGGGACTGTAGGTTGCCTCTAAAAAGGCCTTCAATTTGTTCAAGGTTGTTGATGTTGTATGCGCCCAGGGCATATTTGCCATAGGCATGTTCAAAAAGTTTTTTGGTGGTGACAATCATAACGCCTCCTTTAAAAGCAGTGTTTGATGGTTTGATTATACCCAAAAAAGATGGATATTTCACTTGGTTTTAGCTATGTAGTTTAAGCCTGAGGTTTAGAAATGCTTGAAGCGGCTAGAAAATTATTTCAAGGCATTTTCGTAGATGGCGCGCAAGGCTTCGCCATAACGTACAGGGTCATGCAGCTCTGCAATTTTCTGCAATCCGGCCTCGGCTTTTTTGGCGATAACGCTGGGGTCTTCAACAATCTTATGGATAATATGCTCCAGTCCCGTTTGGATGCGTTCGCTGAGCACGGCACGGTCTTCGGGTGTTTGATAAAAGGCTTCACCCAGTTCGTTTTTAGGGACGTTGATGAGCCATCCGATGTCGGTGTTGTTGATTTCAGGCAGGGCGCGGATATCGGTGCTTATGACCGGACAGCCGGTTGCCTGGGCTTCCAAGACGGAAAGGCCATAGGTATCGGCATAAGTAGGCAAAAGAGCTATGTCACAGCTTTTTTGCAGTGCCAGGACTTCATCGTTGGGGATGACGGTGTGATGCTCTATCCAATCTTGGTTTGCAGCGATTTTTTCTTTGGCCCAAGCGATGTCTTCCTCGGTTTCGTGGGCGGCGTAATAATCCTGGCGCAAACTGCTCACCAGAATCAGTTGGATGGGCAGTTTGTCCTCCCGAATGAGCTTTTCGAAGCTATTGAGGATTTCACGCCCACCTTTGCGGAAAAAACCAGCCCCAACCAGGATGAAACGAATGGGGTTTTTGTGACTATATGTTTTGGCTTGAACTTCATTGACTAACAGATCTTGTGGAGGAGCTAAAACCGTCATCTTAGAAAGGATGGCATCGGCGGTGTCAGAAGAAATATCAGAAAGAAAATCCCTTTGGTGCTTGGCGGCATTTTCGGACCAGGCGATGATGCTTTTACAGGGTGCGCTGGCTAGCGCTTCCAGTCCTCGTTGGGTGAGGGCTTCAGTACGTTTGTTTTGGGTTGTCTCAGGGTCTTTTCGCCGGAGAATATGGGAAAACCGTGGAAGGAGCGTTTCGAAATGGGAGACCCATGGTGTTTTTCCGTAGCTTACGCCGTTTGAAAAATGCAACACGTCTACTTTGTTGAGGTCGAAGTCTTCAAATTGATTGTTGAGGTCGAAGGTCGGGATGGCATTTTGACCTAAAACGTGATTGAAGCGCAGTGTCCATTTACGTCGCCAACTAAAAAAATCCTTCACAGGAACATAAGTGACGCCTGGCACTTTGCCAACGATATTTCTAGCTACTGTGTAAAAATCAAAGCGATAGTCTAATACGCCAATTCTCATAAAGGCTTCCTAACCAGGGCAGTTAATGTCCTGGTTAGGATTATAGTCGAGTTTGATAAAACCAATTTTTAGCTTGGTTTATTGGCTTTGTGTAGCTGTAGCCTCAGTTTGCAGTGGCGTGGGTTTCCAGAAAATGAAAAGGACGATTGCAATCGTTGCCAATGCTGCGCCAAAGTAGAACGGTGCCGAAGGACCAAAGCCTGCCCATTTTCCCACACCACTCCACAAGAAACCAGCGATGAGAGAAGCAGGAAAGTCCAGAATGCCAAGCACAGCGTTATAGGTGCCAAAAGCGGTGCCGCGCAATTCTGGTGCAACCAAGTCGCCAATCATCGCTTTTGCCGTACCATATGCCATGCCATAGTAAACACCATAGGCGACATACAGCAAGAAAACGTGGGTCACGTTTTTTGCCAGGGCAAAGCCGAGGTAAATCAGGGCGTAAATAATCCAACCGCCGATGATGACTTTTCGACGACCAATCTTATCCGAAAGACCACCGGCCGGTGTGGAAACGAGGGTGTAAACCAGGTTGAAGACTGCCAGCATGATGAGGATGTTCAAGACGCTCATGCCACGTTCCTGAGCACGAAGCACCAAAAAGGCATCCGAGGAGTTGCCCAGGTCAAAAATGCCGACGATGACCATAAACATCAGGAAGTTTTTCCCTAAGCCTTTAAAGCTGATTTTTGGAGCTTGCCGCACACCCTCAATGGCGACTTCCCGCGTGCCAAAAATGAGTGCCAGGACCGCTAAAAAGGCAGGGATGATGCTGATGAGCACGATGGTGCGAAAGGTGTTTTCCTGTAAGCCAATGCCAGCGGCTTGAACACGCCAGACGACGAAAACAGCGATGAGGATGCCGAGCATCGCGCCGGCGGTATCTGCTGCGCGGTGAAGCCCAAAAGCTAAACCACGTTGCTCGGGTTTGACGGTGTCAGCAACGAGGGCATCACGTGGTGCGGTACGAATACCTTTTCCAATACGGTCACCCCAACGGATGCCGGCAATGGCTGTCCAGGAATTAGCAAAGTAAAAGAAGGGTTTTACCAAGGCTGAAAGGCCATAGCCCAAAACAGCCAGCCACTTGCGCGAATGGAGTTTATCTGAAAGCCAGCCGGAAAAAACTTTTAGGATGCTGGCAGTGGCTTCGGCGATGCCTTCGATGATACCGATAATATTGGTTTTGATGCCTAAAACGCTTGAAAGGAATAAAGGCAAAATATTGATGACCATTTCGCTGGAAACGTCCATCAAAAAACTAGTTAAACTAACCGCCCATAGGTTTCGCGGGAGATCTTTTAAGGAAAGTTTCTTTTTTTCTTCCATATTTCCTCACTTTCACCCGAGATTATACGCCTCCAGGCAAGCAATCCGCTAAAAAATGTGCAAGGATTGGTGCATTTTTGGGGGTCGCATGGTGATGTCATCGTGATTGACCGAATTTTGGGCATATGGTACACTTTTTGCATAACTCATCAAGAGAGGTGGAGGGAACGGCCCTGTGAAACCTCGGCAACCCCGGTAAGCGGGGTGCCAATTCCGTCAGAAACGCTAGGTTTTTGAAAGATGAGGCAGTGATCTTAGATGAAAACGAGCCTCGCAAGAGGCTTTTTTGCTTAATGAGGTGTTTATGACACAAAAGAACTTGACTATAAAACGAGCTTATTTGGATGCTTTGGCAGAGCGTGTCTTGGTTTTTGACGGTGCGATGGGAACCAGTCTGCAGGCAATGAACCTGAGCGTGGAAGACTATGGTGGCGAGGCGCATTTAGGTTGTAATGATGTTTTGGTTTTGACCAAGCCTGAGGCTGTGGCAAAAGTACACCGCAGTTTCCTGGAAGTTGGCGCGGATGTCATTGAAACCAATACTTTTCGCTCTAACGGGATGACTCTGGCAGAATTTGGATTGGCAGCTAAAACGCTAGGGATGAATCGCGCGGCTGCTCTTTTGGCGCGCAGGGAAACGGATGCTTTTTCAACTCTCGAAAAACCACGCTTTGTGGCGGGTTCAATTGGCCCCAGCGGCACGCTGATTTCTAGCGCAGATCCTGTTTTGAGTGCCATTGATTTTGACACACTGGCAGATGTTTATTGTGAACAGGCGCAAGGGTTGATGCAGGGTGGCGTGGACTTGTTGTTAATTGAGACGGCCAGTGACCTCTTGGAGGTCAAGGCGGCGGTGGCTGGGGTGCGCCAGGCTTTTGAGAAAGAGGGTTATTGCTTGCCCTTACAAGCCCAGGTGACCCTGGACATCCATGGCAAAATGCTGATGGGTACCGATATCCAAGCCGTTTTGGCTGTGCTGGATGGCTTGGCGGTGGATGTGATTGGACTCAATTGTTCCACCGGTCCGGAGCATATGGCACAGGCGGTGGCTTGGTTGACGGCGCATAGTGAGAAGCCTGTTTCAGTCATCCCGAATGCTGGCTTGCCAGAAAATATTGATGGCGAAGCGGTTTACACCATGGCACCGCAGGATTTCGCAAACGAGTTGTTGGGCTTTGTTTCACAATATGGCATTCGTGCCATGGGTGGTTGCTGTGGCACACGACCGGCGCATATCAAGGCTCTGGTAGATGGTTTGGCGCATGTTGAAGCAAAACGATGTGTCGCCAAACCCATACCCAGTTTAGCGTCAATGACCTCAGCCGTTGCCATCGCACAGGAACCTAAACCTTTTATCATTGGAGAACGTTTCAACGCCGCAGGTTCGAAAGCGTTTAAGCGTCTTTTGTTGGCTGTAGATGACGAAGGTATTTTGAAGATAGCCCAAGATCAGGTTGCTTTTGGCGCGCATGCTCTGGACCTGAATGTCGCTTTGGCAGAAGGTGGCAATGAAGCGCAAACCATGGCGCGTCTGGTCAAAAAACTTTCGCTTGAGGTGCCTGTTCCCATTGTCATTGACAGTGTTGACCCGGAGGTCATTGAAGCCGGCTTGAAAGCCAGCCCAGGTAGGTGTTTGATCAACTCGGTGCATTTTGAGGAGGGTGAAGCCAAAGTCCGCCGGGTCTTCTCCCTGGCCAAGAAGTACAGCGCGATGGTGGTGTGTCTGACGATTGATGAGCAAGGTTTGGCGATGAGTGCCGAGCGTAAACTTGAAATCGCCCAGCGTTTCTTGCCGATTGCTGAGGACTATGGCTTGAAACCCAGCGATTTGCTTTTTGACACGCTGACCTTTACATTGGCGAGTGGTGACCCGGTTTATAACCAGGCGGCCAAGGAAACACTCGAAGGCATCGCCTTGATTAAGCAAGCTATACCAGAAGCAGGACATTTGTTGGGCGTTAGCAATATCTCATACGGATTACAGTTAGAAGCCAGAAAAGTGCTCAACAGTGTTTTTCTGCACCAAGCGATTCGCGCTGGATTGGATGTTGCTATCATCAATCCCGCCCAAATTCTGCCTTACAAGGAAATTCCCTCTGAGCTACGAACTTTGGCTGAGGATGTTATTAACTATGAACATCCTGAGGTACTAAGCCCCTTTATCGCCTGGTTTGAGACCCATCAAAGGAATACGCCAGGCGGTCAAACAGCCGTTGACCCATTGGCTGGGCTTGATTTTCCGGCACGTTTGAACAAGCGGGTTGTCTTACGCATCAAGCATGGTCTGGAAGAAGAAATCCGGGCAGTTTTGGATGTTAAAGCAAAAGATGAAGCTTCTCAGGAAGCTTTGGCGATGCTCAACGATATCCTTTTGCCGGCTATGCAGGAGGTAGGGGATGCCTTCGGCAAAGGTGAGCTCATCCTGCCATTCGTTTTGCAGTCTGCTGAGGTGATGAAACAGGCGGTTGCCATTTTAGAAAACTACCTGGATAAAGGACAAGCCTTGACCAAAGGGAAGATTGTTTTGGCAACGGTTTTTGGTGACATCCATGACATCGGAAAAAATCTAGTCAAAACCATTTTGGAAAACAACGGCTATTCGGTCATAGACTTGGGTAAACAAGTTCCGATTGAAACCATCATCCAACGTGCTATTGAAGAGAAAGCTGATGCTATTGGCCTGAGTGCGCTCCTGGTTGCGACCAGTAAGCAAATGCAACTGATGGTAGAGGCATTACATGACCGCGACCTCAACATCCCTGTGGTGATTGGTGGCGCGGCTATCAACGAGGCTTTTGGTTGGCGGATTTTGCAGGTTCGCGAAGGAGAGTGGTATTCTGGCGGTGTTTTCTATTGCAAAGATGCCTTTGATGGATTGGCGGTGATGGAGGCTTTAGGTGAGGACGACAGACGCCAAAGGCTTTTGGAAGAGCTTCACCTGGCTGCCAGGGCATCCCAATCGGATAAAACACCCAGCGGTTTTGCTAAATTATCACAAGTGAGAAAAACCCTGCCGGCGCCTGCTTTTATCCCTCAACCACCTTACTGGGAACCACGTTATCTAAAGCTTAACATTGCCACTGTTTTGCCTTATTTGGATAAAAACAGTCTATTTCGGGTTGCTTGGGGGGCCAAAGGCTTGCGTGGTGAGGGTTGGCACACCTTGGAGAAAGACTATGAAACACGGCTTGAACAAATGCTGAGGGATGCGGAGCTTTATGGATGGCTAAAGCCGCAAGCTTTGGTTGGTTATTGGCAATGCCAGGCGCAAGATGAGAATCTTTTACTCTTCAACCCAGACAGCGAAGATGACCAGGTTTTGACCAGCTTCCATTTTCCACGTTCTAAAGGTGAACACAGCACCAGTTTAGCTGATTACTTTTTACCTTTTGGTAAGGCTGAAAAAGACCTGGTTGGGCTGCAGATTGTCACGGTTGGCAAGGCAGCCACCGAGAAATATGGCCGCTTGGAAGCCCAGGCAGCTTACACCGAGGGCTATTTTGTGCATGGTTTAGCGGTGCAAATGGCAGAAGCCACCGCAGCCTACTGTAGCCAGCTCATGCGCCAGGAATTGGGACTTCCAGCGGAGCGCGGCAAGCGCTTCTCTTGGGGCTATCCTGCAGCACCGGATATTCGAGACCACTTTAAACTCTTTGACTTACTTCCCGCGGAAGAAGAACTGGCCATGGCGCTGACCTCAGCTGGTCAGATGATTCCAGAGCAATCCACCGCGGCACTTTTTGTACATCACCAAGCTGTTCGCTATACGGACTAGGTTGGCAAAGGAGAAAACGATGACTTCATCATTTATTAGCAGACTGGAAAACAACCCAAAGCCACTGGTTGCCGATGGCGCGTTGGGAACGGTATTTCATGACCGTGGCGTGAGCTTTGAAAGTTGTTTTGACTATTTGAATATCGAGTCGCCGGCTTTTGTGGCTGAAATATTGAACGAATATATCCATGCCGGAGCGGAACTCATCAAAACCAATACTTTTGGCGCACATCGTTTGAAGTTGGCAAAACATGGACTGGAAAAACAGGTTGCCGAAATCAACCGCCAAGGCGTGCGCTTGGCGCGTCGCGTCGTGGAAGGTTCTTTTAAGGACGTATTGGTCGCGGGAGATGTGGGACCCTTGGGTGTTCCATTGGCGCCTTTTGGTCGTGTGCATGCGGATGAAGCCCGGGCGATTTATCGCGAGCAAATTGAAGCCCTTTTGCTTGAAGGCGTTGACGTCTTGGTGATGGAAACCATGGTTGACCTTAAAGTGATGGCAGAAGCAGTTGCAGCTGCCCGGGAATTAGACCCGAATATGCCTATCATCGCTTCGATGACTTTTTCGCGCGACAAACGGACAGCTTTGGGCGACACACCGGTTGAGGTGGCGAACTTTTTGACGGATTTGGGCTGTGAGGTGATTGGTGTCAACTGTTCTGGCGGCCCGGTTCAGCTTTTGAGCATCTGCAAAATCATGCGCCATACGCAACCCGATGCCAAAATCTCGGTCATGCCCAACGCCGGTTTCCCCGAGCAAGTGGGTGGGCGCATTTTGTACCCGGCTGGAGCAAGTTATTTCACCGAGTTTGCTCTGGCCTTTTGGCAGGCTGGTGCGCGGGTGATTGGTGGGTGTTGTGGCACGACGCCGGGTCATATCCGTGCCATTCATGATGCTATTCAGGCGCATGATGGTGTTGAAATAAGCCATGAAGTCGAAATGCAATCCTACGTGCCCATGGAAATGTATTCTGAGCCTCCCGAACAAACCCGCATTCAGCAAAAACTAGCTGAAGGGAAGTTCGTATGCGCGGTGGAGATGGACCCACCACGCGGTTTTTCGACTCACAAGTTAATGGCAGGTGCCAGTCTTTTGGCAGATGCCGGCGCGGATTGTATTGATGTGGCGGATAGCCCCATGGCGCGTATGCGTATGAGTCCCTGGGGCGTTTGCCAATTGATTCAGAGCGAATTAGGCGTGGATGCTACGCTGCACTTTCCGACACGCGGGCGTAACCTCTTGCGTGTGCAAGGCGATTTGCTCGCCGCGCATGCCTTGGGTATTCGCAATGTTTTTGTGGTGATGGGCGACCCGACGGCGATTGGCGACTACCCCGATGCGATGGATAATTATGACCTGGTACCAACCGGTCTGGTGAAGTTGATTAAACAAGGGCTAAACGCCGGGGTGGATCATAGTGGTGTCAAAATTGGCACGCCAACCAGCTTTTTTGTGGGTGCAGCGCTGGATTTGACACCGGCCAGTTTTGAACGCGAAATCAAACTGGTGCGGAAAAAGGTCTTAGCCGGAGCAGACTTCTTCTTGAGTCAGCCAGTATTTTGTCCGCGTTGTGCCAAGACTTTTCTGAAAACTTATGAAGACACCTATGGACCCTTAGAAGTGCCTATTTTAGCAGGTTTGTTGCCCCTGGCATCAGACCGACATGCCAGGTTTTTGCATAATGAGGTGCCCGGAATCAGCATTCCGGAACCTTTACAGGAGCGATTGCGAAAAGCTGGCACCGATGGCGCTAAAGTTGGCGTGAAAATTGCAGAGGAATTGGTGGAAGAAATCAAGGATTTCGCCCAAGGCATTTACATCATGTCCCAATTCAATCGCTTTGATTTGGTAGCGGAGATCATCGCCGACATTCGTCAAAATCAAGATGAATAAGACGCTCGATTTGTTTGAAAAATGCCTTTTTATTTACAAGGTAAAATATTTATGTTCATAAGGAGCGTGACGATGAGAAAAATAAAACACCTGGTTTTTGTACTTTTACTGATTTCAATACTGTTATCAGGGTGTGGGAAGACCGTTGACCTGAGCCAAACCGATCTTCAAAATACCTTGGTTGCTGAGGCGGTTGATAAACTTCAAACGCAAGAAGCCTTTCCGGAGGCTAGCGAAGTACCCACCGAAGTGCCAACTGAGGTAGTTGCTACCGAAACGCCGACCGCGGAACCAGAGCCTACCCAGGGACCTGTCTTTCTTGGACCAACCAATTTTCCGAATGATATCAATCCATTAACCGGGCTGAAAGTTGCAGACCCGGAAATCCTGAATCGATTGCCTGTTTTGGTCAAGGTACCCAATTATCCGGCTTATGGCAGACCCCATGGTGGGCTTTCCTCTGCGGATATTGTCTTTGAAACCTGGATTGGAGGTGGCTCCAACCGTTTTATTGCCCTCTATTATGGACAAGACAGTGAATTTGTTTGGCCCATTCGCTCCATCCGCATTGTTGACCCGGAAATTGCGTCGTTGTATAGCGGGGTGATTGTCTATTCCGGTGGGGATCGCGAAAAAGTTCTACCCAAGGTTTATCAGATTATGGGTAATCGTCTTTTCCCTGAAGGCACTTGTCCAGGGATTTGTGATCGTGGGACTGGCGATGTCACACGCCTTTATGCCAATACTGAGGCGGTGAGCACTTATTTCAAAAATGCGACGATTGATCCAGGAACCAGACCGAATTTGGACGGTATGGTCTTTAGTGAGACCGTGCCTGCCGGTGGCAAGCCAGCCAATAAAGCTGAGTTTTACTTCAATGACTATAACAAAGGTGATTGGGTGTACGACCAAGCCAGTGGAAAGTATTTACGCTGGATTGAGGATGGGTATACCTACGAAATGATTCCTTTGCTGGATACCAACACCCAAGAACAACTTGCTTTTTCAAACTTTATCATGCTGTTCGTCAACCATGTTGAAATTGAAACCCAGCTAATTGATATTAAAATTTGGAATAACACTGAGGGTCAAAAAGCGATCATCTTCCGTGATGGACAGGCTTTTGAAGTGACATGGAAGACAAGCGATAACAATAAACCTATGCAGTTCTTTGATAAAGACGGCAATCTGTTCTCCTTGAAGCCGGGAAACACCTGGATTGGCTTGACTGGCTTATCCAGCCCACAAACTACAGACGGAGACACCTGGCATTTCGATTTTCAAATGCCTTAATATTGCTATAGCATAACGTGCGTATCCTTATTATTTCTGACATCCATTCGAACGAAAGCGCTTTTGGCGCGGTTCTGATGGATGTCGGTTCTTTTGATAAAACAATTTGCTTGGGGGATATCGTCGGCTATGGGCCTGATCCGGAGGCATGTGTATCACTTTTGCGAGAATTGCCGCAGTTGAGTTGCATTTTGGGTAACCATGACGCAGCGGTCATTGACTTAATAAACACTGTCCATTTTAATCCCGCCGCTCAAAAAGCTTTGGAACAGCAACGCGGTCTGTTGACCCGCCAGTCGCTTGATTTTCTGAGACATTTGCCTCAAAAAGTTGAGCTGGAAGGCTTGACTTTGGCTCATGGTAGCCCGCGGGATCCAATATGGGAATATGTGGACCAGGGACGGGTGGCATGGGAAGCCTTTGATGCTTTTGACACCCAAGGCTGCTTGGTTGGTCATACCCA
>CAZUZM010000009.1:0-31586 GCA_964624615.1 uncultured Anaerolineaceae bacterium | reverse complement strand
ATACTTTTGGCAAGAATATTGAAGTGATGGTTTATGGTGACGGCGCTTTCAAAGATCCCTATGGTGAAATTTGGGAACTTGCCGACCCTGTCGTTTCGCCCGGCTTTACGGCAGGTCTGCGTGGTCGGCCTAACGAACTCAAAATCAAATACCTGGCGGATAATGACTACGCTGGTTTGCCCTCCGAAGAATTGACCTGCAAAATTCAACAGCGCATTCGCGAAAAGCTAATAGCAGAAAAGAATATCTCAGCAGAACAATCCGAAGGCACCACACCCCGCCAAATCACCGACCTGCTCGGCTCTCTGGCGGACCTGGCATCGGGCTCTGGCGATAAAGGCACGCCCATCGTCTATATCCAAGGTTACTTTGACAACTACGCCGACGATTATATTGACTAGTGATTAAGAAAACGAAAAGGCTCCACTCGGAGCCTTTTTTCTTTAACCATTCTTGTGTTAACCAAATCCTAAAGAAGAAAAGACCCACCCCGTTAGTCCCCCTCCCATGGATGGGGCGAATAATGCTATTGTCCTATCGCGGGGCTACATTTTTGCCGAGTTTTCCTCAAGGTGTAGGTCTTAACACTCAAAGACCAGAAAACCTTTTTCACCCATGGACAATTCCTGCTTGACCTTACCGTCTTCAAACACAAAAGCTCCGCCGAGGGCAATGTTCTCGCCTTCATCGATGCAATTGACCATCAAAACCGGGCGATTGAGCGACGCCACACGCAGGGCATATTCCTGCTTTTCACCACCCTCCCAGGTTTCGATATCGTAATTGGTATAAAGTGGCCAAAGCGTGAAATCAGCAGTTACTTTTTCATAGTTTTCAATCAGATTCTCATACCAAAGGTCGCCACAAATCGCCACGTCGATCGTTTTGCCACGATAATCAAAAGGACGATAGACATTCCCTTCCTGATAACGGTCATCTTCAAAAGCGCGGCCCAACTTCCAACCTGGAGAAACGCGCCTGAAATTATGCAGGGTTTCCCCTTCTGGACCAATCACCATACAGGCGCTATATAGTTTTCCATCGACCTTCTCGATGTAACCAAAGGCCAGTGCTAATCCCGCTTTTCGGCAGGCTTCCCTCAGCTGAAGGATCACCGCGTCATCCTGGGCAACTGCCAATTCCAGGTCATGCTCATAATCAGCATTAATCGCGCCAAACCCTTGCAAAAAAGCCTCCCCAAAGACCACCAGGTCCACATCCTGACCGGTAAAATAATCCAGCCAATGAATCATTTGGCTCATATTAAAATCAACATCCATATCCATAAACAATTCAGGTATTAAGACAATGCGCATTTTCGCCTCTCAAAACTCAGGTAATAAAAAACCAGCCGCATAATTGCAGCTGGTTGATTCTATCAGACAATGTTAGAACAAAACGGTGTTTAGGTCGGCCCGGTACTGACGCGTCTCTGGGTGGTCATCGCTCAAGAGCTCCAACAGACCCAGGTAAATATCTTTGGCTTGGTCATCGCGATAGTGGCGGTCTTTGCGCAAAACATCCAGAAGCCCGTCCAATGCCATTTCGACTTTACCTTCCTTAATAAAAACCAAGGCGCGATCAAAAGCTGGTTCAAGCGGATCATTCGGAATGGGGTCCTCATTTGCCACACCCCAAACCAAAGCCTCTGCCACCTTACGCAAACGCTGCGAGGTTTGATACTCAGGACTGGCAGGAAACTGCTCCAAAAAAGCCAAGGCATCCATCGATTGACCCAAGAAAAGTAATACCCGCGTATAAGCCAACAGCGACTTCGGGGAAGCATGCGACTCGACCACATATTGCGCCAGAGCCACTTCCGAGCCTTCATAATCGCCCTGAATCATCAAACTCAACCCTTTTTGCAGCAAGAGGCTACTCGCTTTGGGTAAAATGCGATCTAAAAAGAGGCGCAAACTCGTCTCAGAAAGCGCGCCGGTATACTCGGCAACCAAGCGTCCATCAACAAAAGCTTTGATAGCGGGCAAATTGTTGACTTTCAGTTTTTCGGCAAGCTTCATCTGCTCGTCAACATTTATGCGCGCTAAACGAAAAGCCCCATCCGCTTCAATTGCCAGGTTTTCAAGCTTTGGCGACTGTAGGCTGCAAGGCACACACCAAGGCGCCCAAAAATCTATCACCACCGGCACTTGGTTAGAGTAATGCACTACTTCCAGCTCAAAGCTTTCTTCGCTTACGTTAATGATATTGGCTTTTGGCATCATGATTCACCTGCCCTTATTCTATCAGGCTTTCGGCTAGTCTTCATCCTCATCCGCTATGGCAGTGGGTTGCTTCAGCTCCACCAACTCGCCACGATAGTTCACAACCGCCCGAAATCCGGCCATGCCCATAAACATACGGGCATCCTCCGGAAAACCGACTTGTTGTAGCTGAATAAACTGCTCATCGGTCTTTTCAAACTGAGAGCGGATGACCGCCATAGAAAAGGGATCTTCCTGCCCCATCATCTCTGCGGCTTTTTGGGTCAAAATGTCTTCATTACCTTCAATACCACGGGTCAATTCATCCCATATCTGGCGATCCACTTCCTCCGCCGAAATATGGCGCATAAAGCCGTCATCGTCTATAACATAGCAAGGCTCATCGCCTACATAGGCCACGCCCAGGGGTTGATCATCCGTTTCAAATACTAATCCTTCAAAAATAGCTTTTTTCAAGGGACTTCCTTTCACTTTAATCTCTTAAACAAAACCTGATTAAGAGAAAACACTAAACCTTAAACTACAACGCCAAAGCTTGTGGCATTGTCTTAATAGTATCGCTTAGGTATATAAATTGAGTTAACAATTTCCAGGATTAATAGCCGGTAATGATGTCCATCTGTGTGCCATGTTCGGCAACTTCGTAGTATTTTTCAAAAGGCACATCGGGTGAAGTCCAGCGATAAAGCCACTTCGAGTCCATCGGGCGCAGGTTGATACAACCATTGCTCATATAAGTTCCCCAATTGGTATGCCAGTATGCCCCATGCATTGCCACACCATCTAAAGTAATATACATCACCCAAGGAACACCTGGCAGGTTGTACTCAATTGGATTATTAGGCTCGTGGATCATGTGACGACAAGGTCGTTTTCGATTGGTGTACCATCGACCAATCGGTGTCGAGCCGTCAATTTCGCCGGTCGTTACCACAGTCTCAAAAACCAGGCGATCATATTCATAGGCACGCAAGACGTTCGATGACAAACTCAACTCTATCCGTTTGGCGTCCGGAGCAACATCAGGGCTGATGGGGCTCAATTCTTCTTTCGTCACCATGCGCACTGCGCTGGCACGCACATACCATGATGCACCACTCAAATCGTCCAAAAGCTCATAATAAGGCACGCCAAAATCATCAATATGCTTGCCCAGTACCCAAAATGTCGTTTCATAATAGAAATCGAGCATGTAATTTCTCGTGCCGTCTGGTCGATAAACCGGAGTCTTAGGCACGGTGATTTCACCAAGGCAACCCCCTTCAGGAATCTCATCGACCACAGCATTGGGACGATTGAATACGGGTTGAACCCATAAAGCGTTGATGAAAGCATTTTTCCCTAACTGATACCAACCGATCTTTTTACCGGCTTTGTTCTCGGTGTAAAAGATTTTAGGAATGCGAATGACCTCATCAAATCTATAAAAACCGACCGTCGGTGCAGCCAAATTGGGTTCTGTGTGCACCATGTGTTTGTACCACAAGATGCGCCCCAAAGGCGTATCAGGTCCAATCGCACCCAAACCGGCTTCAACCGCGCTGGGCGTAGGCAAAGCAAGGGAAAGGGCACCTAGCCCCATCGCTTGCAAGAAACTTCGGCGTGTTAATTGAATATCTTTCATCTTAATAATGGACATTGACGATGGTGCCAACCACAGACCAGTTATACAACCATCCTGCATCTTCGTTGCGCATGTTTACACAGCCATGGCTCATAGGCTGGCCAAAATTATTGTGCCAAAATGTGCCATGCAAGCCATAGCCTTTGTAAAAATACATCACATATTCGACATCTTTAAGGTTGTAACCCGGACCAACCATATCATCGTAGCGTAATTTAACCCAAATGCTAAAAGTACCGGTTACCGTCGGTGTGGCAGGTAAGCCAGTGGAAACTAAAAAGGAATTTACCAGCGTGTCACCTTCATAGGCGTAAACCATCTGCTGCGAGAGGTTGACATCTATCCACCGTCCTTCAAAAACCCGGGATGGCGGTTCGGGCTCCCAAGGTGTAACTTCTATGGTAGGAACTGGGGTATCCGTAGGCGTTGGCGTAGGCGTATTGGTTGGGGTGTTCGTTGGTGTAAAAGTGGGTGTATTGGTCGGCGTGTTAGTCGGGGTGGGCGTGTTGGTTGGTGTTGCGGTATTGGTCGGTGTCAGGCTGGGTTTGACCAAGTGATCTTGTGTGCCCAAAAGGGCAAATTGCGCACCAGCAACAGGCTTTAGACGAAAAACGCCTAATGAATACATGGCAAAAGCCGCTAAACCTGTGAGCAGCAGTAAAATGACTGCCCAAGGCAAAACCTTTCGGCGTGGTTTGTCTGTCTTTCCGTCAACAACGGCAATGGGCATGGCTTGGGTTACTTCAGTATCCGAAGTGCTTTCAGTAGCCGGCTTCCAAGCAGCAGCGCTTGAGCGCCGGATTTCGGTCGTCGCCCATTTCATACCTTGCAAAGCAACAGGATTACCTGGGTCAAGGTCCAGGGCGCGTTTAAGCCATGTCACACTTGCCTCTGGGTCAGAAACGCCCGCCATCACCAAAGTTGCGTCAAGGTTATTGGCGTCTTGGGATAAAACGTCCTGTGCGATTTTTTCCGCACCGGCACGATCGCCAGAAAGCAAAGCCGCCTTGGCTTGGGAAATGAGGGTTGAAAGGGTGTTATCTGATGAGTCCATGCTTTTTATTTATCGTTTTCCAGTTTAAAGTAGCAATGCAAGCCATCCGCAATACCAGTCGCCAATTCGTTGGGTTTATTGACCAAGGTATCCTGGTCAAGATTCATGTAACCCAATTCAAAAATCATTGCCGCAGTCAGAGGATCAAGCTGATCGAAGGCGTGATAATTTCTGATTTCGTTACTGGTCGTCTGGTAATGATACTTCAAACCACTGGCCTTTGCATAATTTTCAGATAAGCATTGGGTCAAAGCTTCACGATCCACCGTCTTCACATCCGACGGTTTAATAGCAAACTTAAAACCAGTTGCGTTATCGTTGATATATTCACAGGTATTACTATGCAGTGCAATAATAAGCTGGGCTTGATAGCCCACTAAGCGCGGGTCGGTTTCGTCTAAGAGTTGCGCGTCATAGCCTTTTTCAATTAATGCTTGTTGCAGATAAGTCGCAACCGTGCTGTTTATTTCCACTTCGGTCAGACCATTCGAGCACACTTCGCCTTCGTCACGGCCTTTGTGCGCGATGACGATGCCGATGCGGTTGTCTGGAAAAGCCTCAGGCAGACTGATTTCCACACCATCATCTTGTTCTGCAGCCTGCGTGCTTTGTGGCAGAACAATTTCGCCCACATATTGTTTTTCCAAGGCTTCTTCAGTAAATTGATTAGGCATCCATAAAGTGAGTAAAGTGGCAACCAATAGTGCCACAAGAAAAATTGAGGAAAGTGCTTGAAGCGTAACCCGTGGTTTACGCACCGCGGCACCTTCAGCGTTTCGGCTTGGTGATTGGGTTGTCAGCACACCACGAACTATTTGAAGGTTTGGGGCTTCAGGTTCAGGTTCAAAGTCAGATTCAAAATCCGCCTCGGAATCTGTTTCTGGGTCGAATGGTATGGTTTCTTCTTCAAAAGGGCTTTCTTCAACAGGCTCTTCAAATGCTTCTTGTTCGTGTTCAGACATGGCATAATCTTACCTTATTTTCTCATGATGGACAATCAAAAAGCCTGCCAAAGCACTGTATAATAATCGAAGAGAAAGGAAAAGACATGCCCCAAGATCTCAACCACCAAGATAAAAAAACACTCCTCTGCATTGCTCGTGATGCAATCAACGCCAAAGCCAAAGCCGAGGCGTTAAGACCGCTTGATGCCTACCAGCTTAGCCCCGCACTCCTAGAAAACGGCGCTTGTTTCGTGACGCTGACCAAAGAGGGTTATCTAAGAGGTTGCATAGGCAGCCTTGAAGCCAGCCAAAGCCTGGCACAAGACGTCCAGGAGCGCGCCATCCAAGCCGCATTCGAAGATCCTCGTTTCCCCGCTGTCCAAGCTTCGGAACTGCCTTTTATCAAGGTGGAAGTTTCACATGTCAGTCCTGCCCAGCCTTTGCCTTACGAAAAACCTACAGACTTGCCAATGCTACTAAAACCGTACCGCGACGGCGTCATCCTTAAAGCGGGTTACCGACGAGCAACATTTCTGCCACAAGTGTGGGAACAACTACCTAAACCCGAAGATTTTTTGAGCCATCTTTGCCAAAAAATGGGCATGCCAGGCAATTATTGGCAATCTACTTTGATGGAAGTTTTTACCTACACGGTAGAAGCCTTCGAAGAATAATTTCAAGCCAACCCCTTAAAAATCAAAGTCTACCATCAGGTGGACTTTGTGTTCATCCTTATCGTTAAGGTTTAGTAACCAGGATAGATGGGTTGTTGAGGTTGAATGCCAATTGTTGCCTCACGGTAAGCTTGACCTTGCAAGTGTGCAACAATCAAGCTGGCATACGCCGCCGTTACAATCACGCCAATCAAAAACACGATTGTGCCAGCCGGAGCAATGAAGCTCGCCAGTAGAGAACCACCCAACACCATCAGCCAGGAAGCAAAATTACGTTTGACAATTTCAAACATTTCTTTGAACTCAAATCCCGCCTTAAAGGTACCTTTTACAGCAACATGAGCATTAATCACTGGGAAGATCAAGAAGTAAACAATGCTAACCAGGAAAGACAACAAAGAAATGACGAGTTGAAGGATAACGGAACCAACGCCTACTGTACGTTCAATGTCACCATTTGAAACCCCGCTTAAAGTCAAAGGAACAAGAACTACAGCCAAAAGAACAAATAAAATGACAAATGGCAGAGCGTAGACCAACTGCACCAGGAACAAGCGCCATCCAGTGTTGAGGTCATCGCCAAAATCCATCTCATAGAGCGGATGTTGTTGCCCCTGAACCACATTCTTGGTCACATTCAAAAAATAGCCTTGCAAAACAAATTGACCCACAATGGGGATCAATCCACAAAGCACAGGTTTCCAAAGTTTTGAAAACCAATCCGGGTCTTCAAAGATATAAGTAAAACTTTTTCCGAAATTCATATTTCTCCTAAATTTAAAGCTGGGTAAATTTTTCAACATTCACCACAAAGATGGTCGCTCGCTTTTCGGCTGGATCTTTGGGTTGGGTGCTAAGCTCCCGAATGATGTCTAAAGCTTCAGAAACGCGTTCTTCTTCAGTTCCGATAAGCAGCGTGCTGCGACCACTGCGTAAAAACCCACCAGTGGAAGCAATAAAAGTCACCCTAAACCCAGCACGAGTCAGGGCGGTAGATAATCGGTCGTTATCTGAATCTTGAATAATGGCAACAATGAGTTTCATTTCAGAACTCCTCAAAGTGATCTAAGTCTAGTGTAAAAACATTCGCACCACCGATAACGGTCTCGGCAGGTATCAAGATGGGAAAAGGCGCATTATCAATGGGCGTTGCTAAATAACTCACCCGCCTTTTGGCAGCTGAAGCTAAAAGCTCTTTGAGGTCAGGGATGGTATCCTCGGTGCAAACAACCAAAAAAGTGACATTCCGTTCGCGTAAAAAGCCACCCGCACTGGGCAACTTGCCATAACGAAAGCTGGCTTGGTCTAAGACCCGCTCAACAAGTTCACTGTCTTGGTTTTGAACGACCGCGATGAGTAGCTTATTGATTTTTTTCTCGTCGGTCATCGATGCTCCTTTGTTCATTGGTTTAATTTTACACCGGTTTTAAGTTCTCTCAATCGAACCATTCCACAACCATGTCTTCCATGTCATCCGGGTCAACATCAGACTCACTGACCACTTTACCGTAAACCGAATTCCCTGACTTTTTAGTGCTGACCGGATCACCCGAAACCAAAGGATGCCACCAAGGCAAATCTTTTCCGGCCGCCACCAACTTATAAGCGCAATTCTTGGGCAACCAATCGGCTTCCCGCGCCAATTTGGGCGTCAACAACACACAGTCGGGCACGTTTTCATGGCGGTTCGGATAGTCGCTACACTTGCAGGTTTCCATGTCCATATAGCGGCAAACGACATTGGTAAACTGGACTTTGGGGTTACCTTCCTCGATAAACTTATGAAGGCAACATTTCGAACACAAGTCGCACAAAGACTCCCATTCCTGAGGCGTAAGCTCATCAATCGGTTTTTCAAGCCAGAATTTATTTTTCGTCATGGTTGTCCAATGGTTGTAGCTTCCAGACAAGCTGGAAGCTACCTGTTTTTATACTTAGATGCCAGCACGCTCGTGAACAACGGCAGCGACCTTAGCAATCAGGGCATCTGCTTCATGGGACATTTCTTCCCACTCTGCAACCATCGCCTTGGCTTCGGGCACATCGCGATAGTCGGTCAGGTTAATGCGCACGTTGAGTCCGGCTGCCATAAAGCCGGCTTTGGCCATATGTGCACCGGCGGCTGCGTCGGAAAGTGCATTCACATTCCCCAGTTCGCACATACGTGCTGCCAGGCGCATGACCTTCAGACAATTGCGTGCATTATCCAATGGCACGCCAGCAGCCACGAGGCTGGCTTTCAAAATTGCTTCATCTCGCGCCGCTATTTCTTCTTCAGTACCCTTGGGCATGCGCATCACTTCCATCACACCATCATAAGACTTAGCGTCTTTTTCAACGCCTTCGGTGAGCGCCTGGCGTAAAGGCTCGGCTTGCTCAATCAGTTCAAAGATTTCTTGTTCTACATCAGCATAGCGTTTTTTACCTACGGTCAAACGCCCCAACATCAAGGTCAACGCAGCACCCAAAGCACCTGCAAAAGCGGCAGAAGAGCCGCCACCAGGCGCTGGCGTGCCAGCGGCGACATCATCAATGAAGCGGAACATGTTTTCATCATAGCTGTCATCATCCTGCGCACCAAAAATGTTGTTTTCAAGGATTTGGTCGTCTTGCAAATCATCGATTTGCATATACCACTTACCAGCATTGACCAAGGCGCGCATGGGCAACAAGCCGATAATCTCGGTGTGATGAATACCAACGCCGTAACGCTGGGCTTCACGGCGCACAAATTCGGTCACTTGTGCCATTGGCGAGCGGCGATAGTCGGTGAGGTTCATCGAAACCTGGGCTAATCCATCCACCAAAAGGCCAATGCCCTTCACAAAGTGGAAGCCGCCATTGCTGTGGCGTGTGCGGCGAGCAATTTTTTGGGCAATGCTCACATCATCAGTGTTGAGGAAAATGTTATAAGCCACCAAGGGTTGACGTGCACCAATCACGGTTGCACCGGCTGAACCCAAAGCTTTAGGACCTAAATCAGGTTCTTTGTAAGGATCGGTGGCGATGCTTTCTTTGATGCCCTCAAATTCACCACGGCGGATGTCCTCGAGGTTCACGCGATCTTTACGGATGGCTGCTTCTTCATAAAAGTAAATCGGGATGTTCAATTCTTCTGAAACCCGTTTGCCCAGGCGACGCGCCATTTCGATACAATCGGACATGGTCACATCAGAAATAGGCACGAATGGCACAACGTCTGTAGCGCCCATGCGGGGATGCTCACCATGGTGTGTGTTGAGGTCAATCAACTCAGCAGCTTTGGCGATGCCCGCAAAAGCGCCTTCTTCAACAGCCTTGGGATCACCCACAAAAGTTAACACGGTGCGGTTATGGTCGGCATCAGAGCTATAGGCCAAAATACGCACGCCTTCGACAGCAGCGATGGCATCAACAATAGCTTTGACGACTTCAGGTCGACGACCTTCAGAAAAATTGGGGATACATTCAACGATTTTCATGGAACAGAATTGACTCCTTTGTATATTGTCATGTTAATCAGATTATACCAAAGATCAGCAGACTTTCCCATGTTTCAACAAAGCACCGTTTTTGGTTTTTATTACCCTATTATTCATTTTTCTAAAGTTCTATTTTGATTTTATAAAGTATTATTGTTATTTACTTGACTTAATTGATATTAGACTTTAGAATTTCATCTGAAGATAGCGAAAAACCGGAAAGGACGGACAAAATGCCAGAATTTACCAACGAATGCCCCATATGCCATAGCCCCGTGCGCGTTATTAAGTATCATTGCGATAGTTGCGGCACCAGCGTGGAAGGTTCTTTCAAACTGACCCAAGACCCATTCAGCCGCCTCAGTGATGAACAACGCCATTTTATGCTCACCTTCGTGCGCTCTGAGGGACGCCTCAACCGCATGGAAGAGATTTTGAGGCTCTCATACCCTACCTTAAAAAACCGCCTGAACGAACTCATTGCAACGCTTGGCTATTCTCCAGAACTCTCAGGAAGGAAACCCAGCCCAGAAGAACGCCAAGCCATCCTTGACGACCTGGAATCCGGCCGCATCACTTCTGAAGAAGCTTTGAGTTATTTGCATGGCGAACAAGCTTTTTACATGAATACCAATGGAGAAAACGAAAATGACTGACGACACCTTACGCATCCTGCAGATGCTTGAAAACGGAACCATTAACGCCACCCAAGCAGCAGAACTGCTCAACGCCATCCAAAACGAGCCGAGAAAAAGCATACAGACCGAAGTAACCGACGTGACACAGGCTGAAGAGAACAAAAAACGAGCAAAATGGTTAAGAATACTCGTTACGGATACAAACACGGAAAAGAAAAAAGTCAACATCCGTGTGCCTATGGCGCTCATCCAACTTTTCGGAAAAAGCCAAATGTTAAAAAACATTAATATTGGTAACGGTAATAAACTGGATTTGGATGAAACTATGCTGGATGAAGCGCTCAACAATGGCGAACCGGGAATCATCGTTGACGTTGAAGATGAAGACGATGGCGAACACGTCCTCATCGCGCTTGAATAGCCAATTTGACAACAAAACCAAGTGCCTCGCTTGTTCAACTTTCTCTTAACTGTCGAACGGGCGAGGTTTTTGATTTCTGAAATGTGTTAAGATTAGGGCATGGACCAAAACAAAGAACGCATCCAAATCCTGAGCGATGTGCGCCGTGGCGAATTGGGCATTCCCGAAGCCATCAACCGCCTGCAAGCCCTGGCGACCAGGTCAGAAGCTTCTGCCAGCCATCAATCCTTGAGCGGTAGCAACCGCGAGATTCATATCCTACGCACCGACCTGAAAGAGGATAAAGTTTTGATGGATATTTGGATACCCCTTGACCTTTTGGATGCCGCCAACCGTTTGAGTGCCCAAATTCATCCCTTATTGGACCGCATTGCACCTGACCGGCTTGAAAACGCCCTCGCCACACGCGGCACGCATAAACTGCTCGATGAAATCGACGCTAAGAAAAACGAGCAATTGGAAATTTTCCTGGATTAGCCTTTCATCCTTTCTCCCTGCTTCTGCTGCAGGTCATCCATACCATACACACCTAATTGCAAGTCGCGGACGCCAGGCGCTAACATTTTTGCGGGTTCTCACAAGGTCCCCTGGCGTTGCGACTTGGTGACGAAACAGTGGTTTGGCGAGGACGCCAAACCAAACATTCGTGTAAATGCCATACCATCCTTCCGCCCTACTTCCACCTATAAACCCTCTACTGACTTGCCGAAATGGTCAAGGTCGCTTATATTTTAGTATTGACTAAATGCCCTCGGAGAGCAGCTATGATCGCGGAAAACACCCATTCAACACCCACCTCAACCAACCAACATTGGCTCGACAAACCAGTCCTGCCCTGGTGGCCAGCCTTAACCATCGAAAAACTTTTGTTGGTGCTCATCATTGTACTGACTATCTTCAGCCGCTTTTACGATGTTGGCGCGCGCACCATGGCGCACGATGAAATCAATCATGTCGTGCCTGGCTCTAATTTTGAAGGCTATGTTTACGACCCGGTCACCCATGGTCCCTTCCAATTCCACGCCTTGGCACTCTCCTATTTTCTTTTTGGGGAAAGCGACTTCTCAAGCCGCATTCCTGCTGCGCTCTTTGGTATTGGCACAGTGCTCTTCGCGCTTTTCGCCTGGCGACGCTATCTGGGGAGGGTTGGCGCGCTGATTGCTGGCACGCTCTTCATGATTTCACCTTACATCCTCTTTTATAGTCGCTATACCCGCAACGAAATTTTCATCGTCTTTTGGGGCATTGTGCTCCTTTGGCTGCTGTTGCGCTACCTCGAGGACGGTAAAGTCAAATGGCTTTATTGGCTGACCTTCATCACCGCCATGCACTATACCGACAAAGCCACCTCCTTCATCTTCTCCGCAGAGGCTTTGATCTTTTTGGCATTATTTTTCATCTGGAAGTACTGGCGCCTCGAATGGCCCAAGGAGCGCTACAAGAAAATCTTCCAAATTGCTTCCGCAGCGACACTCTGCTTGATTGTGCTTACCCTGGGTGTCTACATCCTTGGCAAGACACAGGTCACCAACGCCGCACCCATCATTGACCCAGTAACCCAGGAATCGGTCGCGCCGCATGTACTCAACAGCAAACTGCCGCTTTTGGCTTCCATCGCCTTCACCGGTATCGCCGCGGTTGTCAGTGTTGTGAGTTTGGTTCTCGGCTTAGGTTGGGTGGAGCTGCGTAAATCACGCGTCTTTGACCTGATTGCCCTCCAACTCATCCTCATTCTGCCCCTTTTGGTCGCTATCCCGGTCAAGCTGCTGGGTTTTGACCCGCAAGACTACACCGCGACGGGCATCTTGACCACCGGTGGCATCTTCTTGGTCTTACTCATCGTTTCAATCATTCTCGGATTGATGTGGAACAAGAAAATCTTCCTGGTTTGTTTGGGCATTTTCTGGGGCATCTTCATTGTCTTTTACACCACCTTTTTCACACATGGCGAAGGTTTCTTCAAGGGCATTGCTGGCGCGCTGGGCTACTGGATGTCCCAACAGGCAGTTGAACGCGGCACACAACCGCTTTACTATTACGCGCTTGTGCAAGTGCCTTTTTATGAGTATTTACCCGCACTGGGCACCATACTTGCTTTCTGTATTGGCGTCAAACGCAAACTCTTTTTGAGCAAAACCGACGCTATTTTTGAAAGCCCTTTCAAATCCAAAGAAGCCTGGATTGAAGCCGAGGAGGAAGGCGAGGCCAGCACCGAAGCGGCGCACCTTATTGAGGATGCTGTCGAAGCAGACCCAATCGCATCGTCCTTATTGGAAGTCGAACCCGAACGCGAAAATGAAGCCTTGGTTGAAGTTGAACAACTGGATTTCTTAGAGGATTCCATAATAGAAGAAGACGTGCTGGAAGAAAGTCCCAAGCCTGGCTTCTTCAAACGCCTCTTTAGTCTACCGGAACGTGAAGAAGGTGTTTATGACAGCTTGCCCATCCTCATCCTACTGCTTTTCTGGTCGCTGATGAGCCTGGCCGCCTTCAGTGTCGCCGGCGAACGCATGCCATGGTTGACAACCCACATCACCATGCCAATGATCCTCACCGCCAGCTTCGGTTTGGCATACCTGGTTGAAAGCCTTGATTGGCAAGCCATCAAAGCCAAAAAAGGTTGGCTTATTCTGGTGCTTTCCATCGTGTTTATTGTTGCCCTGTTCGGCTTGTTAGGCTCCTTACTGGGCCCCAACCCACCGTTCCAAGGCAAAGACCTGCTCAACATGCAAGCCACCAGCACCTTCCTTTTGGCGGCTCTTGGCAGCTTTGGATCGCTGATCGGGCTCTTTTTCCTGGTACGTGGCTGGGAAGTCAAAACTTTTCTCAAGTTCTTTGTCCTGATTAGCTTCGCCCTCATGAGCGTTCAAACCGCACGGTCAGCCTTCCGCGCGGCTTACATCAATTATGACAACGCCAAAGAGCTGCTTGTCTACGCGCATGCCACCCGTGACATGAAAGACAGCGTCGAGCAGATTGAAACCATTTCGCGCCGACTTTACGGCGACAAATCCATCAAAATCGCCTATGACAATGACGTGCGCTACCCCTATTGGTGGTACATGCGTGACTATCCCAACAAGGTTGACTTCAACACCAACGTCACCAAATCCTTACAGGACTCGCCGATTATTGTTGTCGGCTCGGGTAACTTCTCGAAAATCGAGCCCGTCGTGCGCGACCAGTACTACCGCTATGACTACAAGCGCATGTGGTGGCCCAACGAGGAAATCTACCGCAATTGGAGCTTTAAACGCGCCTTTGAAAACCTGAAAAATCCGGCCAAACGTGCTGGACTGTGGGATCTTTGGTTCAACCGTGATTACACGAAATACGCCGCGGCCTATGGCAACCCCTCGCTCACCCTGGCTAATTGGTCGCCCGCGGACACCGCGCGCATGTACATCCGCAAGGAAGTTGCGCCCCAAATTTGGGAGTTGGGCATCAGCCCCGAACCGGTTGCCCCACGCGAAGACCCCTATAAGGACAATACCAAGAGTTTAGACCCTGCCAAGGTCATCACCCAAACTGGGAACTTAAGCTTTTTAGCCCCACGCGATATCGCCACAGCGCCGGATGGCAGCCTGTATGTTGCCGACTCACGCAATCATCGCATCGTGCACCTCAATGCCGACGGCAGCTTAATCAAGACGATTGGCAGCTATGGCAACACCATGGAGAACCCCAACCAACCGGGTGGCATGATGAATGAACCCTGGGGTGTTGCGGTGGACACGGACGGCACACTTTACGTTGCCGACACATGGAACCATCGTATCCAGGTCTTTGACAAAGACGGCAATTTCTTGCGCATGTGGTCGACGTTCGACGTTGCCGGCATGCCCGATGGCTTCTGGGGTCCGCGAGGCATCACCTTGGATGCTGAGGGTCGGGTTTATGTCACCGATACAGGCAAACAGCGCGTAGTTGTCTTCGAGAAAACCGGTGCCTATCGCACACAATTTGGTAGCCAGGGTTTGGAACTCGGCAAAATGGACGAGCCGGTTGGCATCGCCGTTGGCAAAGACGGCAAGGTGTATATCGCTGACACTTGGAATCAACGTGTCCAGGTCTTCCAACCCTCACCCGACGGCATGACCTTCGCCAGTCTCAAAGACTGGGAAGTGGACGCCTGGCTCTCCAGCTCCATCGAGAACAAGCCCTATTTAGCTTTGGACGCAGAAGACAATGTCTATATCACTGACCCAGATATGGGCAGAATTATCGTCTTCGACCGTAACGGCGAATTCAAAGTGCTTTGGGGCGGTTTTGAAAACAGCTACCTGATGGGTGTCATTACCGGCATCACCCTTGGCGCGGACGACACCGTTTGGGTAACCGACTCGAGCAGCAACAGCCTGCTCCAATTTAACATGCCATAGGTTTGCGCCGGTTTAAGAATTAATGTTTTGTTAAAACAGCCCTCCTAAGCGGGGGCTGTTTTCTTTGAGCTTTTACAGTCTGTTCTTCCAAAACCGTGGCTATGCTAGAATCCGCATAAGGGTGTAAAAGACACCCTTAGAAAGATACGTGTAGAAATGTTGAGAAAAAAACTATCCATCACGGTACTAACATTGATCCTCATTGTGTTGCTGCTAGGTGCATGCGCGGGTAATCCTAAAAATGAAGGTGCAAAGACAGAAACATTACAGGAAACAGAGCTTATGAAAACCATACAAAACCCAAACCTGACCATCCCACAAACAATCAAAGCTAAAGACATCTATCTCGCCGGTGGCTGTTTTTGGGGTGTTGAAGCCTATTTCAAACAGATCCCCCAAGTCCTTGGTACCGAAGTGGGCTATGCTAACGGCAAAAGTGATGAAACCAATTATGACTCGGTCTCACTCACTGGGCATGCCGAAGTGCTGAAGCTAAGTTACGACGCCAACCGCATCCATCTCGCCGAACTTTTGGCGCATTACTTCCGCATCATCGACCCAACCCTGCTCAATCAGCAAGGCAATGACCGTGGCACCCAATATCGCACAGGCATCTACACCACCGATGACCATCAAACCAAGGTTGCCGAAGCTGCCTTGCGAGTCGAAGCCACTAAGCATGACCGACCACTGGTGGTGGAAGTTGAGTCCCTCAAAAACTATATTCCAGCAGAAGATTACCACCAGGACTACCTCGGAAAGAACCCACTGGGCTACTGCCATATCAACCTGACCCAGGTGAGTGACCCCTTATACCCGGCTTATGAAAGGCCAAGTCAAAGCGATCTGAAAAAGACATTGACAACTTTGGAGTATGACGTCACCCAAAATAGCAGCACAGAACGACCTTTTACCAGTGCCTATGATGAGCTGAACCAACCCGGAATCTATGTGGATATCACCAGTGGACAACCCCTCTTTTCATCGGATGACAAATACAATGCCGGTTGTGGTTGGCCGTCTTTCACCATGCCCATCACGACATCCGTGATGAGCTATTCCAAGGACTTCACCCATGGCATGGTGCGCGTTGAAGTGCGCTCGAACGATGCAGACAGCCATTTGGGACATGTTTTCGAGGACGGCCCCATCGATCAAGGCGGTTCACGCTTTTGCATCAATGGCGCCAGTTTGCGTTTCATCCCAAAATCGGAAATGATTGAAGCCGGTTATGAAGCCTACCTGCCCTATGTGGTCAATGATTAAAGCTAATTTGGGCCTAGAATTAATAGGGTGTATTGATAATCGATCGATGCAGGTTTAATAAGAAGTCCGCATCCATCTTTTCAACCTTACGGTCATAGCTCAACAACCCGTTGATTTCCGTTTCAATATCCGTGGTTTGGGTATAAATCGCCGCTGCCAAACCGCGTGGGATCAATGGCGCAACCTGCTCTTCTAAAAGTTGTTGATAGCCCTTCATCAGCTCTTCACGGGTTTTGAAGTGACGATAACCAAACTTTTTGGTCTCACTCCAAACATGCCCAGGCACGATATAGCTATAACCGCCAAACTCGGTCACCGCCAGAATGCGATGATCAGGTTGTGAAGCGCTCAACTTTTTAAAATAGACGTGTCGACTCTGAAAATCGCCGCCACCCTGGTCAAACCAGCCCGAAGCGTGATCCACCAAACGTGTGGGATCCATGTCCTTAGTCAGTTTCGCCATGCGCAAAGCCTCAAACTGGCCCCAGCTTTCGTTGAAAGGCACCCAAACAGCTATGCTGGGCACGTTGTAAAGCGTGTTGAGCATGTCAACGTATTCGATTTCGAACTGCTTGCGGTTTTCTGAGTCCTGGCGACCGAAGCGTTTGAAGCGATGCTGATCATAACGATGGATGCCTGATGTAAAGCTGAACATCACCACCATATCCTTGGTTGTGCGGCCGCCGTTGACCATATCCTGCCAGACAATCATCCCCAAACGGTCACACGCCGCGTACCAGCGCAAAGGCTCCACCTTGATATGTTTGCGGATGACATTACAACCGATTTTCTTGGTGTATTCAATGTCATACAGCATGGCTTCTTCGCTGGCCGGCGTGTAAAGCCCGTCTGGATAATAGCCTTGGTCTAGCAACCCATACATAAAAATGGGCTCGTTGTTGAGCGCCATACGCCAATAACCGTTTTTATCCTGAAGTTTGCCCCACTTTCGCATCGCAAAATAGCTTTCAACCTGGTCTTGGATCACATCATTTTTGAGTAACTCAATTTTTAAGTCATACAAATGCGGATGGTCCGGATGCCACAGCTTTGGATCTTCAATTGTGATGACCAGAAAATCCTCCGCAGGCCCTTCCGCCTGGGTGACACTGTCACCTTCGAATCGAACAGCAACCTTCAGGCGATAGTTTCTGATATCCGTGTCTTCATTCAAGAAAACACCAAGTTCAAGCGTTTGCTGATCAATATCCGGGGTCATTTTGAGAGAAGCGATATACGTTTCAGGCACCAACTCCAGCCACACGGTTTGCCAGATGCCTGATACCGCTGAATACCAAATACCACCGGGTCGCAGGCTTTGCTTGCCGGTTTGATTGTAAGAATCATTGGTCGGGTCTACTACGGCAACGATTAGTTCGTTCTCGCCTTCCCGCCATGCCTCAGTGATATCAAACGTAAAGGGCAGATAACCACCCCAATGCGAACCAACCGAAAAACCATTAACCCATACTTCGCAAGCATAGTCCACAGCCCCGAAGTGCAGCAGCAGACGTTCATTCGCCTTTTTTTCTTGCACAAAACTACGGCGATACCAAAGTTTTTCACTGGGTTTCAAGGCTTTTTCAACGCCTGAGAGAGCTGATTCAACGGCGTAAGGCACACGGATTTGACCCTCGAAATGATTAGGTTGGGCTTGGTCAAGTGAGCGAATGGCGTAATCCCACCAACCGTTCAGGTTTTGCCAATTTTCACGCACCATTTGAGGTCGCGGATACTCCGGCAAGGGTATAGGCTCGGCAGGATACCAAGGGGTTTGCAGGCAATGCGGGCTGTTTGATTTCACTATTTTTCCAGTCTTTTATGCCTCATTTGGGAGGTCAAGGTGCTTTTTGTCCATCAGGACCAATGGTATTATAGCAAAAAGTGTGATGATTGCACCAACAATAAAGACGATGGGTACTGGCAAAAAGCCGGCTTCTGTCCCCAGGGTTGCCGGAATGCCATACTGACGAATCAGTGCTTGGCCAATCATAGGACCAAAAATCATGGGTAGCATCACCGCAAAAATCATGCGTACACCCAAAAAACGCCCCCGGCTTTCCTCCGGCAACAGGTCTTTGAGCCATGCCATGCTGACGATAGCAAATGCCGTGTTCATCCCTAGCCACAACAAGCCAAAAAGTGCTAGCAGGATGAGATTGGTGGTTTGCGAAAACAAGAAGTAGCCAATTGCACTCACTATCAATGAACCAATCGCCAGCCCTTTGCGGTTGATTTTCTCCGCTAAAAAGCCGAGCGGGATGGCCAAAACGGCACTGCCCACCAGCATTGCGCCACCAATCACCGAGTAACTCGAAAGCGGCATCTTGAGGGTATCGGTTACGTAAATCAAAAGGTAAGGAAAGGAAACCTGAAAGCCAATGCCGGCAATCGTGATGATAAGCAGCAAAAGAAAAAGTGTTTTGTTCTTGAGAAGTATGCGGAAATCGAGCAACTCGCCGATCTCTTGCCAGTAGGTCTTTTCGGGTTTTGCCTCATGGGCGGTTGAAGGCTCTTTGATTTTCAAGCTGGCAATTACGCCAATCACTGTAACGATCGCACCCAGGGCATAGAAGAAAACAAAATAACCTTTAGACTCAATGAGCATGCCTGCCGCGGTGTAAGAAACCAATTGCGCCACAAACAGGCAGAAATTGAGCAGACCTTCCACGCGTCCACGTTTGTTGGCGGGCGTGATGTCCGCCGTCCAAGCGTTGAATGCGGCGTCGTTGGCCGTCGAGCCGAAAAAGGTCATCACACAATCAATGAGCACCACCATAATGACGGCTGTTCCAACATGTTTGATGGTTGCGGTGAGTGGGAAAACCGCCGTCAACACGCCCCACAAACCATAACCAATCAGAATAAAGGGTTTGCGTTTTCCCCACGCCGAACGCATACGGTCACTCCAAGTGCCCATAAAAATACTGGTAAGCGTCGCCACCACGGCGCTGGCAGCAACCATCCAAGCGATGGGTCTGGGGTCGGGTGTAATCATATCGGCGACAAACTTATTGAACCAGGAATTCTCCACCGCCCAAGCCAATTGCCCTACGATGGCTAATGCCCCCATCGCCAGCCAGGTTCTGATGGTAATCGTCTTGTTATTTTCTTGTGTTTCCATAGGCCACCTACCTTTAGTGATGGCTTCATTTTAGTCTGAAACAGTTTTCTTTGGTAAAGATTAATCTTTACCACTGACAAAAAAAGCGGCGCTCCTGTGAACACCGCTTTCCATAGCCTTAGTGGAGAAACACTATTTGTGCTTCTTGATATTCTCGAGCATATAGTCCCAGTTGATGATATTATCGAGGACTTCTTCCAAATAAGCCTGACGGCGGTTTTGGAAATCGAGATAATAAGCGTGCTCCCAGACGTCCAGGGTAAGCACAGGGGAGACCGTTTCACTCCAGGGTTCTTCGGCGTTAGGGGTCTTTACGATAGCTAATTTGCCATCCTGAACCACAACCCAAGCCCAACCGCTGCCAAATTGGGTCATACCAGCGGCAACCAGTTGTTTCTTGAATTCCTCAACCGAGCCAAAGCAATGGGTGAGCATCTCGCGCAGTTCTTCGGGCATCACCGATTTGTCTTTTGGGGTCAGGCACTTCCAGTAGAAGCTGTGGTTCCAAACCTGGGCAGCATTGTTATAGAGCACCTTGTGTTCAGGTTTATCCCAGGCGAAGATCATGATTTCTTCGAGAGATTTGCCTTCGAGGTCAGTGCCGGCAATCAGCTCCTTGGTCTTGACCACATAAGCATTGTGGTGTTTGCCATAGTGGAAATTGATGGTGTCTTCAGAGATGATGGGTGCCAGCGCGTCCTTCGCCCAGGGCAATTCGGGGAGTTCAACGGGGGATTTCATCCAATCTTTCTTTTCGTAATCTTGTGTCATATTAGTCCTTTCTAGTCTTGTATTGGTTTAGTCAGCTTAATTATAGGATATTCGGCGAATTTTTGAGCACAATCGCAAAAACTGTACAATCCCTACAGATCTTAAGGCTGCATAAAAAATGAATGATATGCATTTACGATATGGAATCGCGCTCACAATTTAATGGAGAGGTTTGCTAGATAGTCACTCGAAAAAGCAGTTAATCTATTGCTGGGGTCTTTCGATTCGTAAAAGTCAATCATGGCAAACCCCGCTTTTAGCTGTCCTCTTATCTGTGCTTCCAGGGTGTGGCTAAATTCATAGCCATAATCAGGATCTATCGAAATCGTGCCCTCGGCTTCTAATACTCTGGCATTAAATGGCAGACTATACCTCAAAATGAGAGCGTCATCTGGCCTATCCCACACGGAATCAGAATCATACATATAGACCCATGGGTTCATATATCCCACCATCAATAAGCCACCATGCTTTAAAACGCGATAGGATTCCTCCCACATATTGTCTAGCTTTTCAATATAAACATTGGAAACAGGGCAAAAAATGATGTCAAAGCTTTCTTCCTCAAACGGAAAACTCTTTGTCATATCCGCAAGTATTGTTCTAATAGACAACCCTTCTCTTTCAGCAACCATTTTGTCAGAAGCAAGCTGTTCCTTTGAGTAATCCATAATGGTAGTTTCATAGCCTTTTACGGCAAAGGCTGGACCCTGTTGCCCTCCACCACATGCCAGCCCCAGTATCTTATTTCCCTGCGCTTTCTCAAACCATTCGATCGGCACACTCTTCCCAACGGTTAGGGCAACATCAATAGGGTTTTCTTTCGCACGCATTAAGTCTTCATGGCTGATGGGGATGGTGTAAGGATTACCCCTTTTCCGAGCAACCCTATTCCATCGTGCTTTATTTGCTTCCAGATAATTACTCATAAAATCAAATCCTATTTTTCTTCTTTATCCGACATGTCTTCTATCAGTTTCGAAAAATCAAGAGCATTTTTTGAAGTAATGACTGGCTTACCAGTTCTTGCTTCAATGTCTTTCCTGGCGTTTCCAGCAACGGTTCCGCCCTCTTTTGCCACCACCTTGTTTTCTTCTAATCCTTGTGGATTGATGGTTTGAGTTTATTCTGTCGTCGTTGCTTCCGCAAGCATATTGAGAACCAGTTCAAGGGTAGACATGTTATCTCTGAGGTTTTCATTCTTAAGGTTTTTGAAGTCCTTATACTGGTGAGTGGTCATCCCGCTCCAAGCCTTTGAAATCTCGTTAGTCAAAATAGCAAACTCAATGCCATCCTTTACACCATGATCTTGCCAGGTGTCGGTTAATTCTTTGCGCACCTGAATGGCTTGAAGGCGTTGGTTAATCCATTCCCGTGAATAGCCTTTTTGCAGGTAAGTCCGCAAGGCACGATCAATGCTTAACTCTGGATCAACAATCTCATCAACGCGCTCTTTACCAACTTCAGCCAACCACATCTTAAAAGGCTCCGCTTTAGGTGAGGGAATGGATTGGATTATACGAAAGATTCCTTGCATGTCAGCGACGTCTGTTTCTCGCATCCTTCCATCTGGCGCTTTCATTTTCAACTGTACGATTTTTTCGTACAGTTGATCAGCGCCTTCTTCTTCTTTCAATTTCCGCTTAAGATCGCTTCAATATCTACGAGGGTTAGCACTCTCTGTCAGCACACCCACCACATCCACTACAGAAAAATACCATGCCTCTTTTTCCTGATCCCACACAGACCGAACAGCTTTGTTTTCATACAGCTTTATCTCATTCATGCTTTTCTCACTCACCAATCATCTTAATCAAGATGCGTTTGGGACGGCGGCCGTCAAACTCGCTATAAAATATTTGCTCCCACGGACCAAAATCAAGGTGTCCATTGGTGATGGCAACCACAACTTCACGACCCATCACCTGGCGTTTCATATGTGCATCAGCGTTGTCTTCACCAGTGTCGTTATGGCGATATTGGCTGACCGGTGCGTGTGGCGCGAGCCTCTCAAGCCAAAGCTCATAGTCATGGTGCAAGCCGCGTTCGTCATCATTGATGAACACCGAGGCGGTGATGTGCATGGCATTCACCAGCACCAAACCTTCCTTGATGCCACTTTCTTTCAATGCCCGGTTCACCTCGGGTGTAATGTTCACAAAACCCCGTCTTTCAGGATAATTAATGGTTAAAACTTCTCGGTAAGATTTCATGTCGCCTCCGCATTCACTTATTAATCAGCTTTCATTCCTGGTTTTCGCTATCAAATAATTGTGCTTCTTTCTTTGCGTGCATGGCTAAAACCTTCGCCTTCATATCCTTGAGTTTCTGCCCTTTCAACGGGAACAAAAGCAAAATCCCCGCACCGACGAGCATAGCTATGCCTGGAATGAGGCCCACGATCATGCGAATACCCCAAATCGCGCTTTGCGGTTGGCTCAGGAAAATCTGCCCGGCATTGGATTCGCGCGTGATAAAACCCGTGGCAGCCAAGACCGCAGCCGTTAATGGTGCAGCGATCGACTCGGCTGGTTTGGTAATCAAAGCGTTCGCGCCAAAATAACTGCCCTCGCGCCGCACACCCGTGCGCACCTCATCTTCATCAATAATCGTGCCCAGTGACAAGTTCAAACCCACCAAAATACCGGCATAGCCAAAGCCAACAATCGCCATGCCCAAGTAAATCCAATGGGAAGGCAAAAGCGCGGTCAAAATCAAGCCCACGCCACAAATCACCATATAAACCTGAAAAGTCCCCACCGATTCAAAGCGTCTTAAGGCATATTTGGTGAGGGGCACACTAATCGCCAGGGGAATGAAAAGCGCCGCCAACAGATACAGCGAGCTGGATTGGGTGACATAGTCCGACACATAAAAAATCGCGCCCATGCAAATAGAGAACATAAACACCGCCATAAAATTGGCAATGTCAAAAATGATGAAGTTTTTGTTGGTTAGCGTAGCTTTTAGCGCTTCTTTGAGTGGGATAGGCTTATCCACCTGGCTAAATTCCGGTCGTTCTTTGATTTTATAGGTCGCCACCCAAATCAACAAAGCGCAGACCACCGCCAAACCAATCATCGCCAATCGCAAAGGCCAAAGGCTGGTGTCCATCGAGCCGGCTTTGGGGCGTACCAGGTCCGGGATCACAAAACCCAGGGCGGTGCCCAAAAGCCCGAACAAACTCGAGCTTACCTGGAGTTTTGAACGTTCTTCCAGCGACTCAGTCATCTCCGGCATCAAAGCGGAGTGCACCAGCCCAATGATGGTAAAACAGCTGTCGTAGAGGATCATCGATACCAACATCCAAATAAATTTGGTGATGTCTGAACTTGTCTCGGGCACAAACCACACCGCGATGAAGGTCAGCGCAAAAAACGGCGCGGTGTACCGCATAAAGGGAATGCGCCGGCCATGTTTCGTGCGCGTGCTATCGGTCAACTGCCCAAAAATGGGGTCGTTGACCGCATTCCACACGGCATAAACCACAAAAGCGATGGTAATCCACTTGGCAGATATACCAAAATAGTCCTGGTAGAACATAATCAGCAAAGAAGCGAAAACGCCGCTCAAGGTTGAAAGCCCCAGCATGGATAAGCCGTAATGCAGGCGAGCGGTTTTGTCTACTTTTTTGCCTTGATAGGCGTCTTTGGGATGGTCGAATGTTTCCATTTTCTACTCCGACTTCGTTTTCATAATTATAGTCGAGCCGTAGGCAACTATGGTTAGTAAAGTCATGACAGTTTGTTGGTTTTGGGGCGCATCTGGTTATAAAAAACTGTTATGAAAGGATTAGAGATGGTTTGGCGAGGACGCCAAACCGAACAATTTAGGACAATGCATCGCGCCATGCGACTTTGTTTTATTACCTGGCGCGTGGCGTCTCGCCATGCGCTTTCTTCCGGTTCGTCATGGCGTCCTCGCCATGACATTTTGAATCTACCAAAACGACCCCATCTTAGTAAGCAAAACTTTACAGCTTTGTCTTCTTTATAGAACAAATGGTTTATAATTGCTGATTGGAGAAAAATATGCCTACAAATAATTTACGCGTGGTTGGTGCCCGCGAAAACAACCTCAAAAACATCACCGTCGAAATCCCCCGCGACAAACTCGTCGTGCTCACCGGCCTTTCCGGCTCCGGTAAAAGTTCCCTGGCTTTTGACACCATCTTTGCCGAAGGACAACGGCGTTACGTCGAGTCCCTCTCAGCTTACGCGCGCCAATTTCTTGGCCAAATGGACAAACCGGATGTCGACTCCATCGACGGGCTTTCTCCAGCGGTCGCCATTGACCAAAAATCAACCTCCCGCAACCCGCGTTCAACCGTAGGCACAGTCACCGAAGTCTACGACTACCTGCGCCTGCTTTACGCGCGCATCGGCATTCCCCACTGCCCGGTTTGCGGTCGCCCGGTGCAAAGACAAAGCGCTCAAGAAATTGTGGAAGCCATCATGCAACTCCCTGAAGGTGCACGACTGCTCATCCTGGCACCCATGGTACGCGAGCGCAAAGGCACCTACCAAGCCCTTTTTGAAGAAATCAGCAAACTCGGCTTTACGCGTGCCCGTGCAGATGGCGTGGTTTACAACCTGGACGAACCCATCGAACTCAGTCGTTATAAAGCCCATACCATCGAAGCTGTGGTTGACCGCGTTGTTTCCCAGGTGCCCGAAGACGAAGAAGATCGCCTGAGCATCATCTCGCGCCTGACCGACTCGGTGGAAACTGCCCTGCGCGTTGGTGAAGGGTACATCACTGTGCATAACCTCAGCGCAGAACCACCCGAAGACCACCTCTTTAGCGAAAACCTGGCTTGCCCGGAACATGGCTCCATCCTCACCGAAATAGAACCGCGCACCTTCTCTTTCAACACACCCCATGGTGCCTGCCCTTCATGCCAGGGACTCGGTTCCATCGAAAAAGTCGACCCTGACTTACTGATTCCACACAAAGCGCTTTCTATCAGCGAAGGCGCCATCGCCAACACGGACTGGGCACCTCGCGAAGATGGCGGTTACGCCTGGCAGATGCTTGAGGCGCTGGCGGATTTCGCTGGGTTCAGCCTAGATACGCCTGTCGAAGACCTCAGTGCGGAGCATCTCAACATGCTGCTTTACGGTACCGATGGCAAGGAATTCCGTGTGAACTACATCGCGCGCAACGGTCGCAAGAGCCATTTTGATACCGCTTTTGAAGGTGTTGTTGGTAATATGGAGCGCCGTTATCGTGATACCCAGTCCGATTGGATTCGCTGGAAGTTCAACCAATTCATGACCCTTTCGCCCTGTGCCGAGTGTGGTGGCAAGCGCCTGCGCAAAGAAGCCCTGAGCGTGACCATCAAAGATAAAAACATCGCCGACGTCACCGTTTGGCCAGTGCTCGACCTTTTGCATTGGGTTGAAGACCTGATGGACCCTGAAAGGCATCTGCTGAGTGAGCGTGATTGGACCATCGCCGGACGCGTCTTGCGTGAAATCAAATCCCGTTTGGGCTTTATGGTGGATGTCGGTTTGGATTACCTCACCCTGGACCGCTCGGCGAGCTCCCTCTCAGGTGGTGAAGCGCAACGCATTCGCCTGGCAACCCAAGTCGGCTCCAAGCTGATGGGCGTGCTGTACGTGCTGGACGAACCTTCCATCGGCTTACATCCGCGCGACAACACCAAACTTTTGGACACCCTCAAAGGCTTGCGTGACCTCGGCAACACCGTTTTGGTCGTCGAGCACGATGAAGAAACCATCCTCAGCGCGGATTGGGTCATAGACCTGGGTCCCGGCGCGGGGGAACACGGTGGTGAAGTAGTTGCCGAAGGCACACCAGAACAAATTGAAGCCACGGCTGGCTCGATTACTGGCGATTACCTCAGCGGTCGCAAAAGCATCGCCATGCCTACCAAACGTCGTAACGGCAACGCCCAGTTTTTGCGAGTGATTGGCGCAAAAGAGAACAACCTCAAAAACATTGATGTGAACATTCCCTTGGGTAAATTGGTCTGCATCACTGGCGTTTCTGGCTCTGGAAAATCCAGCCTGATGGTGGACGTGCTGTATGGCTCGTTGGCACGCCAACTGATGGGCGCGCATACCCAAGCCGGCAAGCACGAGCGCATTGAAGGTGTGCAACAACTCGATAAAATCATCAATATCGACCAATCACCCATCGGGCGCACGCCACGCTCCAACCCCGCCACCTATACCGGACTTTTTGACCCTATTCGTGACCTCTTCGCGGCTTTACCCGACTCTAAAATTCGTGGGTATCAAAAGGGTCGTTTCTCGTTCAATGTGCGCGGGGGCCGCTGCGAAGCCTGCATGGGTGAAGGTCAGCTGAAAATCGAAATGCAGTTCCTGCCCGACGTGTATGTGCCTTGTGAAGTCTGCCACGGCAAACGCTATAACCACGAAACCCTGCAAGTGCGCTTTAAGGACCAAAGCATTTCAGATGTTTTGGACATGACCGTCAGCACTGCCTTGGGCTTTTTTGAGGCTTTCCCTCGCATCAACAGCCGCCTGCAAACCTTAAACGATGTCGGTTTGGGCTATGTGCGCCTGGGTCAAGCCGCCACGACTCTCAGCGGTGGTGAAGCCCAACGCGTCAAGCTTGCCAAGGAACTTTCACGCCGTGCAACCGGCAAAACCATCTATGTTTTGGATGAGCCTTCGGTTGGTTTGCATGCCGCAGATGTGCATATGCTCATCAAGGTCTTGCAAGCGTTGGTGGATGCGGGTAACTCGGTGGTCATCATTGAACATAACCTGGACATCATCAAAGTTGCCGATTGGATCATTGACATGGGTCCTGAAGGTGGCGACCGTGGTGGTCAGGTCATTGCTGAAGGCACACCCGAACAAATTGCGAAGATTGCCAAAAGCTACACCGGACAATACCTCAAAAGCTATCTGGAAGAACAAGCCAAGAAGCAAGCCCACCCGATTAAAGCAAAGAAACCATCCGGCAAGAAAAAGTAAGTAAGAAAAATAACTAGGTATCAAAACATTTAACTGCCTATTAAGTCACGTTTAATAGGCAGTTTATCTTTGTTATATGCCTATTAACAGCCGTAATATAGGCAGTTAATAATGAGTTTCAGAAATAAAATGGTATTAGAGAATCAACAAGACAAAAAAGTAAGCCACCGGCAGACCCCATAACCAGGAGTCGATGCGGTCCAGGATACCGCCGATGCCGGGCAACAGATTACCCGCATCTTTGACTCCCGCACCACGTTTGAGCATGCTCAAAAAGATATCCCCAGAAGGTGAAACAATTGCCATAAGCGCCCCCAAACCCATGCCCGCCCAAACGCTCAGTTCAGGCAACACCGGTTTTGCCAAGACAGCAATCAAGGCACCAAACCCGATACCAAAGACCAAGCCTCCTGCCAAGCCTTCCCAGGTTTTGGAGGGACTCAATTTCGGCGCAAAATGATGTTTTCCAAACCAGGAACCTACGATGTAAGCCCCCAAATCCACCAGCATTACCAAACCAATCGCAAGCATCCCCCACCATTGACCCTTAGGCAAGCCGCGCAACGAAATCGCATAAGCCCCTAGCCAGCCCAGGTACAGGATGCCACTTAGCTCTAAAGAAAACTGCTGGTAGGCTTTTTCATTACCCTTTTCATATTGAAAAAGTGCATGCCCTGCCAAGCCAATCAACAGAACACAAATGCTCAAGGAACCATATTGAAAACCGAAGAAATGACGTAACCCCACCAACGCTAAAACACCACCAACTATCAACCACATATTGACCTTAAGCCCAGCTTGGTTCAAGACACGTGCATACTCAAAAGCGCCAATGCCCAGGCACAAAGCCATAAAGGCAAGCAATGCCCAACCGCCAAAATAAAAACCCGCCAAAGCAAGCGGCACAAAAATAAGCGAGCTAATCAGGCGGTGTTTAAACATTATAGGGTCTAGAGTTGTTCGCTAATCGCGCCATACCGGCGTTCGCGCTTGGCATATTGGTCCAAGGCATCTAAAAGAGCCTTTTCATCAAAATCAGGCCAATAGGTTTGTGGGAACATCCACTCGCTGTAAGCACTCTGCCAGGTCATAAAATTACTGGTGCGCTGCTCACCAGAGGTGCGGATAATGAGGTCCGGGTCGGGAATGCCGGCAGTAAACATGGCATCACTCAGCCGCTCCTCAGTCATTTCGTCCACAGAAACGCCTTCAGCAACTAGCTTCTTGACAGCGGTCAAAATTTCATCCCGCCCACCGTAGTTGAAAGCGATAATCACGTTGATGCGCGTGTTGTTTTTGGTGAGCTCAATGGCATCTTTCACCTTTTGTTGCAGCAAAGGCGTCAGCCCATCCAGATGACCGATGTGCAAGAGGCGCGCGTTTTCCTTATGCAAATCGCGCACCTCGCCATCGATAAATTCAGCCAGAAGATCCATCAAACCGTTCACTTCCTCGTTAGGGCGTTTCCAGTTTTCAGTTGAAAAAGCATAAAAGCTAATATACTTCACACCAGCATCTGCCGCAGCACGAATCACCCGGCGCAAATTCTTGGTGCCTGCGCGATGGCCTAAAAGCCGTGGCAAGCCACGTTTCTTTGCCCAGCGGCCGTTACCATCCATGATGATGCCCACATGGGTCGGGATCTTATTCTCTGGCTCGTTTTTAGCCATAGGCTAGAACTCCATAATCTCTTTTTCTTTGCGGTCGCCAATCACGCTGACTTCATCAACATACTCATTGGTGACTTTGTTGAAGTCTTCTTCAGCGCGTTTGAGCTCGTCCTCAGAAATCATTTTTTCTTTTTCGAAGTCCTTCAGGTCTTTCATCACATCGCGGCGCACATTGCGCACAGCAACGCGGGCTTCTTCAAGACGGTTATTGACCAATTTCACCAAATCGCGGCGTCGTTCTTCGGTGAGGGGTGGCAGGTTGAGGCGTATCACCTTGCCATCGTTATTGGGCGTCAAACCCAGGTCTGAAGCCTGAATAGCACGCTCAATCATCCTGAGGGTCGAACCATCAAAGGGACGGATCAGCAACTGGCGTGATTCGGGCACACTAATCGTGGCTAATTGGATCAAAGGCACATTGCTGCCGTAATATTCAATCTGCAGCTTTTCAACCAAGGCTGGTGAAGCCCGCCCGGTGCGAATGGCTAACAAATCTTCTTCCAGCACATCCAAAGCACTCTGCATGCGGGATTTTGCTTCTTTCAATAGGTCATCTATCATAAGAACCTCCTCTTCTAAGTTCCGTTCAATACTCTATTTTACAAGATGAACGCCTTTTCCGCGAGGGCAAGCCTGTTTCACTCATGCTATAATTAGGCGTACTTCTCATAAGGAGTTTACCATGACACAATTAACCCACATCATCAAGCGCGATGGCAGCCAGGTCCCTTTCACACCGGATCGCATTGCCAACGCGATCTACCGCGCCTCGGTTGCGGTTGGTCAACGTGACCGTGACGCCGCTAATGAGGTCGCCCGTCAAGTCGTTGCCGCCCTCCAAGAGCAACTTACCCCTGGTGAGATCCCCAACGTCGAGCAGGTTCAGGATCTGGTTGAGCAAAAGCTCATCGAAAACAAATTCGCCACCGTTGCCAAGGCTTACATCCTCTACCGCAACGAACGTGCCCGTCAACGCGCTAAACGCAGCGACCGCGACAGCATGCCCTCCGGCAACATCCCCTGGCACAAACTGTGGCAATCGCTGGATTGGGCTGCCTCTCACGAAGTGCACACCACCCAACACCTCAACCAAAAAATCCGCGAAGGACGCTTCCACGAGGTCGTCACGGCAGCCGAAGCCGCCTATTTTGAAGACGTTGAAAATGCCGCCAACCTCATCTTGGACCGCAAGGACGAAGTGCGCATGGTTTTCGTGGTTGGCCCCAGTTCAAGCGGCAAAACCACCACAACCACCATCATCGGCGACCATTTGGCGCGCCAGGGCTTCAAGCTCAAAACGCTCAACATCGACCATTATTTCTTTGATTTGGACCTTCATCCCAAAGACGAATTTGGCGATTATGACTTCGAGACTCCTCAAGCCCTCAACCTCGCGCTCATCAACCAACACTTGGTCGAGCTTTTTGCCGGCAAGGAAGTGCGCATTCCTTATTACGACTTCAAAACCGGTAAAAGCACGCCCGACCATACGCCCATGCACCTGGAGCCAAACGAAATCGTGCTCATCGACAGTCTGCATGGCCTCCACCCGGATATGACCGCTGATATTGATGACAGCCTGAAGTTCAAGCTCTACATCGAACCGCTCCTGCAAATGAAGGATAGCAAAGGGCATTACGCGCGCTGGACAGACATCCGCCTGATGCGCCGCATGTTACGCGATGCCAGCTTCCGCGCCTATGATCCCCTGCAAACCCTTTTGCATTGGCATTACGTGCGTAGCAGCGAATTGCGCCACATCATCCCCTATAGCAATACCGCCGACACGATTGTCAATTCCGGTATGCACTATGAGTTGCCTCTTTATAAGGCTAAACTAGGTGCCAAATTCGCCGAATGGCCCGAAATGCTCAAGGGTGACCCCCTGCGTACCGACGCCTATGAAAGAGCCGTGCGCGTGCATGAACTCTTCCAAGAAATTGACGCCGTGGAAGATGACAGCGTCGTGCCAGAAAACTCTGTGACCCGTGAGTTTATCGGTGGTGGAATCTATAAATACTAGTCCACAGCTTCTAAAAAAGGAAAGCCGGCTCTTATCTAAAGACCGGCTTTTTCTATTCCATTTACCCGAACCCTACCAGCAAGGTCCAGAACCATATTCTGCACCGACATCATCAGGAATCGTATTCACAGAGTAATACCAGCCACAAGCGTCATAACACGTCATGCCAACATAACAGCCCCTGGAATCCCTGCGATATTCTGATTCGCAAGACAAGTTCACACCTTCTTCCGCACAAAAAGACTGGCGCTTGGCAATATGGCCATGATGAAAACTGGCACGAGGCAAAACCGGTATACCATAATAGGGGACTGGTATCGCCTCATCAGTTGGCTCCA
>CAZUZM010000008.1:0-32684 GCA_964624615.1 uncultured Anaerolineaceae bacterium | reverse complement strand
ACAAATATTCTATAAAGGAGACAGCGTAACATGGAACACACGAACCCCACTCTTTTTGCCAAGACGCATTGCTCCGGGCTCCCCTGTCAGATTCTGGCAGGGGACACGTCCCGGGCGATGTTGGCATCTTCTCAAGACCAGCCTAAGCAGCCTGGTCAGGAAGGGTCGCTATCGCCGGAAAGCTTGCTGGCGACGTGTTGTGCCAGTTGTGAACTGAACCACGCTGAACGCCTGCAGCTGAGCGAGAGCGCGCGCTTTTCGATGGATGAAGAGATTAGCCTGTTGCGCAAGATGATTAAGAACTTTACCCGCGCGGCAGGCACCAGCGGAGAGGAAGATTACCCCGACAATTTGGCCAAGTCGCTGGATCTTTTGGGCTTGACCTGTTCGCGTTTGGCGAGTGTTTTGCGCGTGAACATGGCTTTGAGCGGATCCCAGGAGGATGATTTGCGCAAGCAGATTGAAACCAGCCTGGCGAGTTTTATCAGCGAAACCCAAGCGTCAACCAGCCCCAAACCACCCCGAAAATCGAAAAAACAACCAAAGGAGGCGAAAGATGCTTAGCACAAATACCCTTGGACCTTTAGCCTTGATGGGCTTTGCCTTGCCCGACCCCAGACGGGTGCGCTTACAACTCGGACAGGCCGACCGGCAGGTCTTGGATTGGCAGGCAGAACAATCGCTTTTTATCCGAAAATTGCGCGAAATTGCAATGTTTTCCCGCTTCATGGGACACACCGTTTTGCGAAACTATCAGCTGGAAGTGGCTGAGGCGATTGTCGATTCGGTGCTCAATCAAAGAGGACATTCGATTGTGGTCATGTTCCCGCGGCAGAGTGGCAAAAACCACGTGCAGGCACAAATTGAGGTTTACCTGATGGCGCTGTTTGCCCAAAAAGGGGCGGAAATGATCAAGTTTTCGCCTACTTACTCGCCGCAATGCCAAAACGCCATGCGCCGGCTTGAGTCCGCGCTCGAGGCAAACACCTTTACCAAAGGACATTGGCGTAAGAGCACGGGCAACCATTATCGCCTGCGCAATGCGCATATGACCTTCCTTTCGGCCGCGCCGGGCTCGAACATCGTTGGCGCGACGGCTTCAACCCTGTTGGCACTGGACGAAGCGCAGGATATCGAAATCGACAAATATGATAAACAAATTGCCCCCATGGCGGCTTCGACCAACGCCACGCGTGTCTTTTGGGGCACGGCTTGGAGTGGGCAGACTTTGTTGGCGCGGGAATTGCGCGCGGCACAGGAGGCTGAAGCGCAGGATGGCATCCGCCGGGTGTTCAGGCTGGGGGCTGAAGAAGTGCGCCAGGAGGTGCCGGCTTATGGCGCTTTTGTGGATGAGCAAGTACGCCGTTTGGGTCGCACGCATCCCATGGTGCGCAGTCAGTTTTTTAGTGAAGAAATTGATTTTTCGGGCGGGCTGTTCCCACCAGCCCGTTTGGGTTTGATGAATGGTAATCATAGCGCACGGGAAGATGCCGAACCCGGTAAGCAATATGCTTTGTTGATTGATCTGGCGGGTGAGGACGAAGCCGCGCGTTCGAGCGAATTTGTGGCAGGAGACGACCTGAAAAACAGTCAGCGTGACGCAACAGCCATTACGGTGGTTGAAGCTGACCTAAGCATGTTGGATGACGCGCTTTTGGGGAAGCCGCGCTATAAGGTGGTGCGTCGCTATCACTGGTTGGGCGTGAAGCATAGTTTGCTTTACGCGCGCATTTTGCAATTAGCGGAGCATTGGAATCAGGCGCGCGTGGTGGTGGACGCGAGTGGTGTGGGTGCTGGCGTGAGTTCCTTTTTGCGCGATAAGTTGGGTGACCAAGTGACGGCTTTGACCTTTACCCGACAGCTAAAGTCCAAGTTGGCTTGGGGGTTTTTATCAGTGATTGACACCGGCCGTTTTCAAGAATTCAAGCCCAAGTCAAGCGGGCAACGTGATGACGGCGCATTAAATCCTTTGGCACTTGCAATGCAAGATGAGCAGGACCAATTGCAATCCTTGTTTTACAAACAACTCGCTGCGGTGACGTATGAGGTGAGTGTGGGACCCGAACGGTTTATCCGCTGGAGCGTGCCCGAGGGGACTCGTGACGCACAGGGTGACCTGGTGCATGACGATTTGGTGCTTTCCGCGGCGATGGTAGCGGTGTTGGATGAGCAGGCATGGCATGTTGGCTATGAACCGCTTTTGATTCAGGCGGTGGATCCGCTTTTAGTCATCGATGGAGGTTATTGATGAGTTATTTTGTGCGCAACCAAGATTACCCTTTTGGCATTGACCTGTCGCGGTACAACGTGAGCGCGGATTTGAAGAAGTGGCCCAATTTTGACCTGATTGGTCAGCATGTGCCCCAAGTATCTTTTGTGGCAATACGCGCCGGAGTGAGTTGGGGCTATCATGACCCGGCTTTCAAGCGGTTTTATGAGGGAAGCACGCGCATTGGGGCTTGTGTGTTGCCCTACCACGTGCTTTATCCTGGCGAGCCGGCTCTCAGGCAGATGAACCATTTTTTGCGCATCATAGAAGGGATTGATCTGGATACGGTGCGACTGGTTCTGGATGTGGAACTGGTGCACGACCAGTCACGCCTGATGATTACCAACACGCTTTTGGCTTGTTTGGAGCTTTTGAAACAAGAGACCGGGCGATACCCGATTGTGTATTCGCGTGCTTTGTGGATTGATGAGCATGTGCAAATCAGCGCACTGCCCAAGCTGGATTGGTGGCTGGCGCAGTATGTCGCGCGGCGTCCCTGGCCTGAGTATACGCCGGAATTTCCATGCCCGCCACGGCTGCCCAAAGGGGTGGATAGTTGGTTGATTCATCAGACTGCAGAGCGGTCACCGGCGATTGGTGGTGTGGGGCATTTTATGGATTATGACCGTTGGAATGGGTCCCAGGCTGACCTTTTAGCTTATTTTGGGCGTGGTGTGGCGGTGGAGCCGGCTATGTGTCCGGTGGATGGGTTGGTGTGTCCCCGACCGGAAGTTTTGCGTCCTTTGGCCGTTTCGCTGGAGGTTGTGTAATGGCATCCTGGATGGAATGGATTCGCACGCGGTTGAGTGGGGGCTTGCCCGAGGATGAGTCGGCTCGAGAGGTCAGAGCAGAAGCAGCGCATCATGCGCTTTTGAGCTTGGCGGAAAACGAAAACACCCTGATGATTGGTGCGCGTGATTTTGACACGTCGGCTTATGACCGTGCAGCCTTTGACCGGCAGCAGGTGATGGAAGAGTGCCTGGAAGCCTGGCGTTTCAACCCGTTGGCAAGGCGCATTGTGGAACTGACCACACAGTATGTAACCGGCGGTGGTGTGAGCCTGACCGTAGATGATGAAGCCAGTGAGGCGTTTTTGCAACGCTTCTGGAGGCATCCTTTGAACCGCATGGATATGAAGTTAGCGGAATTCTCGGATGAACTGGCGCGCAGTGGCAACTTATTTTTGATGCTTTCAGCTGATGCAAGTGGAATGAGTTTTGTGCGTCTTGTGCCCAGTACGGATGTGGTAAGCATCCAATCACGTGCCAATGATGTGGAGCAGGAGCTGAGCTACACCTTGCGCGCAGAGGTGGGTGAAGAACTGCAAATTGTGCCCGCCTGGCGGCATGATCAAACAGCGGCTTTTCAAAACCAGGTGTGCATTTTGCATTATGCAGTCAATCGTCCGGCAGGAGCGCAGTGGGGTGAATCGGATTTGGCACCGGTGCTCCGTTGGTTGGGGCGTTATGCGGCGTGGTTGGAAGACCGCGTGCGCTTGAACCATTTTCGCAATGCCTTTGTTTATGTGGTCAAGGCGCGCTTTGGCAGTGAGCAAGCCCGGCGTACACGGCAATTGCAGCTTGCCAGCCAACCGCCCAGTGCCGGGTCGATTTTGGTAAGTGATGAAAGTGAAGAATGGTCGGTAATTTCACCCAAGCTCGAAGCTTTGGATGCTTCGACAGATGGCCTGGCAATCAAAAAGATGATTGCGGCAGGTGTGGGGCTGCCCTTGCACTTCTTGGCTGAGCCGGAGTCTTCGACCAAGACTACCGCGGAATCGGCAGGGCATCCGACCTATCGCCGTTTTGAGGAGCGGCAACGCGTTTTGTGCTGGCTTCTGGAGGATTTGCTGCGTGTGGTGCTCAAACGCCGGGCGGCTTTGGACTATTACGTGGACCCGGAAACTCGTCTTGCGGTGCGTGGTGGCGATATTCACGCGCGTGATAATCTGGAGCTGGCGCGGGCAGGTCAACAGATGGCCAGCATGGCGATGAGCATGCACGAAAAAGGCATGATTGACACGCCAGAGGCTTTGCGCTTGATTTATCGTTTCATTGGTGAAAAAACACCCGATTTTAGTGGACATTAGAAAATCAAAAACCGAGGCTTGCTGCGTGGGGCACTCGTCTGGTTTTGGACTGTTTTTGAAAGGAGTCGTATGACACAACACAGGCATCGCCTGTCATTAGAGGTCAACCCAAGTGGGCCAGATAGCTTTGACATCCTGGCGATTACGGCGGGTTCAGCCAACGGTTGGGAATTTCCCGCAGAGGTTTTGCGCGAGTCGCTGGCTTTGTGGGATGGGGTGAATTGTTTTGTGGATCATGATTTAGCAGCACGTTCGGTGCGCGATATCGCCGGTGTTTTGCGCAAACCCAGTTGGGATGAGGCAAGTGAAGGCGTGCGTGCTGAACTACAGGCTTTTGGCCCCTCGGCGCATGTGCTGCGCGATATGGGGCGCCAGGTTTTGGAGATTAGCGATGAGCCCGCGGTGAAGGTGGGCTTCTCGGCGGATGTGCTCTTTAATGGCGAAAATGGGAAGGTGAGCAAAATTTTGCGCATTTTCTCGGTGGATTTGGTTTACAACCCTGCACGAGGAGGCATTTTCTTGCGCGCGCTAAACCAACTTGGGATTAGACCGGTTCAAATTGGAGGAAAAACAATGGAACTCAAACAAGATCAAACCATGATTGACACAGAAAGTGAAGTGTTGAGCGGTGAGGAAGCATCGAAGGATTTACAGACTCAACTGGCTGAAATACGCAATATGCGAAAGGAGATGAGCGCGTTTTTACTGGAAAGTTCCCTGGCAAACACACAATTGCCACCCAGTATGCAAAACCGCATACGCACACAATTTCAGGGACGCAGCTTTGCGCCTGCTGAACTACAAACCGCGATAGCGGAACATCAAACATTGTTGAGTGAGTTGGACGCAGGACGGTCGGTTAAGGGGCACGCCCGGGTGGAAAATATGGTGGAACCAGCAGACCGCCTGCAAGCTGCCACCGATGACCTCTTTGGTGCGCCGCGCGATACCAAGCTGGAAAATGCACGTGTGCCACGCTTGAGTGGTATCCGCGAACTGTACCTGACACTCACCGGAGATCATGACCTACATGGCGGTTACTATCCGGCGCGGACGCAATTGGCAACCACTGCAGACTTTAGTGGATTGGTAAAGAACAGCCTCAACAAACTGGTGGCAAACACCTGGGATGAACTGGGGCGTGCCGGCTATGACTGGTGGAAGCAAATCACCGTCCAGGAACATTTTAATAGCCTGCATGATATTACAGGAACGCTGGTGGGAACGGTTGGTGATTTGCCGATGATTGCTGAAGGTGGCAACTATCCTGAGCTCAAGGTCGGTGACTCGCCAGAAACTGCCAGCTTTGCCAAGTACGGCGGTTATATTCCTTTAACTTTGGAATTAATTGACCGTGACGAAACCCGTAAACTACGCGCCTATGCCCGCGAGTTGGCGTCGGCTGGTTTGCGCAAGATCTCGAGCTTGGTAGCAACGATATTTACGAAGGCGAATGGTTTGGGCCCCCTGATGAGCAATGGCAAGACTTTGTTTAATATGGTGGCTGTTGGCGATGGTGGCCATGGGAACCTGGGTTCTAATGCCTTGACCGCGGCACATTGGGATTTGGCAAGTTCTGCGATATATCGGCAACCGATGTTGGTAAAGAACCTCAGTGGTTTTTATGATGTGGGTCCCCATATGGCTGTCAATCCAAAGTTCCTGTTGGTGCCACGTGCCTTGCAAAAAACTGCTTTGGAAATATGCAGCGGATCCTTTGTGCGTGAAGCTGACCATATGTATGACAACGTGCTCAAGGGTAGCGCGGTGCCCGTGGTGGTGCCTGAATGGACGGATCCCAACGATTGGGCGGCGATATGTGACCCGCGTGTTGCGCCTGCGATTTTTGTGGGCGAACGGTTTGGCCTGGCACCTGAAATTTTCATCGCTGGTGATGAGCTTTCACCATCGGTGTTTAGCAATGACGAACACCGCTTGAAGGTACGACATTACCTCGCGGTTTGGGTGAATGACTATCGACCAGTTTATAAGTCCAATGTGGCATAGGGTTTTGAGTAAGAACGAATGGAGAATAAATGACAGATAAATGGCGACTTTTGTTGGCTTCGCGTAAGTTTTGGGCGACTTTGGTGGGTTTGATTTTCCTGGTGGTCAAAACCTGGGCACCGGATTTTCCATTGGATGCGGATCAAATCGCAGGTATTTTAGCGATTTTGGTCAGCTATATTCTGGGAACTGCCTTAGAAGATGGTCTGCGTGGTTTGAAAGAATAGCGTGAGTTAAAGCTTTTTGGGGTGGTCAGGTGCTTGGAGGGGCGTTTAGACCACCCCACGGTGGCTGGTTTGGATGAATGGCAAAGATGGTGAAAGGTGTCGTGATGGATAGTAAAGTTTTGAAAGCATTAGTTAAGGCGTTGGTTGGGGATGGCGCCTTGGCATGGTCTTGGAAGAAGGAAGGTCAGTTGGTGGTGATTCTCTCGAATGGTGAAAAGCGGCATTTTGAAGCCTCCATCTGCCAAGAGCACATCAAGAAAATAACGGGTATTGCTCAAAAGAATACCTTGGAAGATGGAAATAAGACCAAAGTAAAGAAAGGAAAGCGTCATGAGCAAATTGGATGAGCTGAGTACCAGACTCAAACGCCAGTATTTGGATTCACAACAAGCCGCATGCCCAGCTAGTGCAATTGAGGAAGCGATTCGCCTATCCTTGGGACGCATAAACGCTCGTTTTGATACAGATTTTATGATTGAGGGTTTGGATGGTGCGCTTGAACATAATCTGCCCGATGACTTTGTGCCAGCATTGTTGATTGGGGCGGGTGCTGCCCTAATGCGCTTTATTTTGCAGAGCCATTTGAGCGGCTATACCAACCTGGGTGGTGAGCCGGAATTGATGCAAGACCTTGCACGCTATTTGGAGGAGCGCTTTGATTGGATGCTTGAAGGCATGCGTTTGGATATTTTGCAAGAAAGCGCTGACTTACCTTTTTCAAGGTGGGAATGGGAGGAAAGCCGGAGATGGCGTCTTTAGCAGGTTTAGCAGTCGGTTCGGGTAAACGCCCTGAAAACATTCCCTGGTTCGAATTGGATGGTGGCCCACATGTTGCTGGTTTGTTGGGTGTGGACTATACATTCAATAGTCGCGGTGAGAACTATGTTGAGGAAGAAATTTGCCTGCGGCTAAAAGGAACTCAGGAGGAAATGCAGGCTGTGTTACGGCAGGTTTTGTATGCTTTGCGCGGCGCACGGCATTTGGGGACTCCTGAACGGGCTTATTTGCGTCTTTATAGCGAGGGCTTAAAGGCTTATGTTTATACACCGATTTCGGATGTTGAGGTGGAAAGTCTGCCCGGGCATTTGACGTCAAGGTCATCAGGCTCTTTTGCCGTGCGCATTAGGCTTACACGGGATAAAAATTTTGTGGGTGATGAACGTCCTTTAACGCTTTATAACAGTGGCGGTAGCAGTGACGCTTTGGGTTTGACACTTTATAACCATGATGACGGCCAAGCAGGTCACGATAACTGGTTTAGCGTGCGAAGCAGTTTGCTGAGTTTGACGAGTCCATGCCCAATGCGGCTGGTTCTTTCAGTTCCAAGTGACGGAAAAGCGCTTGGCGACATCTATATAGGCAGTTTGTTGCTTTCGTCACCTGCTGTGATGCCTGGGATGAGTCTTGAGGCGGAAAGTGGTGTGGGTGGGACCAGCCATAGTGATATGACAGCATCCAATGGCCGATTTCAGCGCTATACCTGGAATGGAACTGGTTGGGCACACCTTGCCCAATGGGATTTGCCTTCAATGATGGTGAGCGACATCGGCGGTCAGTTGCTTTTGCCTGTGTTGCGATTGCATACGCTACTTACTCAATCTGATGTGCGATTGCGCTTGGTTTTGAAACAACAAGGAAAGCTTATCTTTGAAGGCCCGGCATGCACACTAAAGCCGGGTAATCACGGGCAGCTTTTTGCGCCAATGGTGTTAAGCGCGCCTGGATTGCCAGCACTCGCTTATGCGGCTGAGCTTAAGTTGAGTCTGGAGGGGATGCAAAAAAGCTTGAATACGACGCTTGACGTGGATGATTTGATGCTTTTGCCGTTAAAGAGTTATAGCTATTACCAAAGTATTAGCGGTTTGGCATTGGACTCACGTTTAGTGGACGATACTTGGCGCGGTATGAGCTGGAGTGTGCGCAACGACGAAGAGTTGAAGACCCATTTGAGCCTGGGTAGGGGGCATTATCTGTTCCCGGGTGTCGAGCAACGCTTTTTTGTGTTTATGGGTGATACAGCGAACAAAAGCCCGATTGATTTAAGCCTCAAAGTTCAGGCTTGGTATCGTCCGGTTGTGGAAATCCTATGAGGTACTTTGCCCGATTATTGAATGCCGACGGCAAACCGATGCATGCACCTTGGGGTGAATTACAGCCGCTGACGCTTTCATGGACTGCCTTGGGTGGTTGTGATGAAGCCTTTTTGCGCCTTGAAGAGTCCTCAATGGATATCGCTTGGTGGCAGGGCTATTTAGGCTACCCGGTTGAGGTTTATGATGATGCTGGCGGTTTGCGGTGGTGGGGTTGGCTTGAAGCAGTGCAAGACCAGCGGCCAGGCATGGCATTGACCTTTGATTTAGCGAGCATGGCTAACCGCGTAGCGGTGGCTTATGCATCGCAAGAACCTGGGGATGGTTTTGGCACGTTGCGACAAACACCGTGGGCTGATGATTTGGAAAGTCAAGCCTTGTATGGCATTAAGGAACACCTGGTTCAAGCAGGCAGTTTGTCTGATGAACAAGCGGGACATTGGCGCGACATTCTTTTGAGCCGCATGCGATTGCCTACATTGCAAGCCAAACCGAGCGCAGTTGCCAATAAAAGGAGCCTTCGTTTGAAATGCAAAGGCTGGATTCATCGCCTGGACTGGCGCATTTGGCAACGGGAAAGCGGGGTCATTGGCAACGCCGTGGCTCAAAGTGGTGTGCAAGCGATTGGCGATAGCTCGGAAAGAACCCATGTGGCACAGTCATTTAAGGTTAATCGCACGGTGCAGCTTAATGCCTTGACGCTCCGTTTGCGGAAACAAGGACTGCCCAACGATCAGCTGCGCGTAGACATCCGCGGGGATCAGGGAGGTGCGCCCTCGTCAAGCACCTTGGCAACGTGCTTTATCAAGCCCACGGATTTGGCTGATCAGAATTATGCCTGGGTAACCGGTGCTTTTGTGTCTCAAATTAATCTAGTGGCAGGGACGACCTATTGGTTTGTGCTTTCTCGGTCTGGGTTGACGAGTAGTACGGCTTATTATTGGATGGGCATGGATGAAAACCTAAGCTTTGTTGATGGGCAGTTGAAAATGCTGCGGGCAAGTGATTCAAGTTGGCAGCCACGTGTGCCCTTAGCCGATGCTTTGTTTAAACTGAGTACACTTAGTCGGGTTGACGATGAAATCTTGGCTATGCTGTCCTTGACAGAGACCATTTTTAGCGGCTTTAGCTTAGAAAGCCCGACCGGATTGCGCTTGCCAGCTAAGGCAAATGCTGGTGAACCTTTGTTTCAAGCATTGCGCCGTCTGCTGGACCTGGGGAATGTTGACGGCAAACGCTATTTTGTAGACGTCAGCCCAGAGCGCTTTTTACGACTTTACCTCGAGCCGGATGTAAATGCCAAGCCTTTTACCATGCACGATTCGGGGCTTATCCTTGACATGATGGGGCGAATTATTGATGAGAAAAGCCAGTTAGTTGCTAAACGGGTGGCTACCAGTCATCAATCATCCTTTTTGGTTTCGGATGCCTCTCTGGATCTTCTAACGGGAATTTACAAGCTGAAATGAAAAGCTAAGTAAGACGCATTTGTTATAATGAAGCTATCATTCAAACGGAGGCTCTCATGATTCGCGCAACCTTTACATTTCCAACAGGTTTTCTTTGGGGCACAGCCACGTCTTCTCATCAAGTGGAAGGGAATAACCTTAATAATGATTGGTGGGCTTGGGAACAGGAAGCAGGCCATATCTTAGAAGGCGATCGCAGTGGCAAGGCTTGTGATTGGTGGGCGGGACGTTGGCGTGAGGATTTTGACCGCGCACGCGACACTTCTCAGAACGCTCATCGGCTTTCGATTGAATGGTCACGCGTGCAACCTGAACCGGAGCGGTGGGATGAAGAAGCTTTGGATCGCTATCGCCAGATGCTGATGGGTTTGAAAGAGCGCGGCATGATGGCCATGGTTACCCTGCACCATTTCACCAATCCGATGTGGCTGGCAGAAATGGGTGGCTGGGAAAATGATGATGTGATTGACCTTTTTGGCGAGTACACACGCAAAACCGTGGAAGCGCTCCGCGCCCATTGCAATTTTTGGGTGACGATCAATGAACCTAATGTCTATATGAGCGGCGGGTATTTGGGGGATGGTTTTCCGCCTGGTAAGAATGATCCCAAAGCCGGACTTGCCGTGCTCTTAAATATGCTCAAAGCCCATGCCTTGGCATATGAGATCATCCATGAACTGCAGGCTGATGCCAAAGTCGGGGTGGCGCATCATTGGCGTGGTTTTATGCCGGCGAACAAAGGCATACTAACAAAGCGTGTGGCCAAGCTGTATAACAAAGCTTTTAACACCTCTTTCGCGGAAGCTTTGCGTACAGGTCATTTTGACGCCCAGCTTCATAAGGAAGCGGTTCCTCAGGCAAAAGGCACCCAAGACTTTTTTGGCATTAACTACTACGCCCGCGAAATGGTCAAGTTTGACCTCTTTAAACCCAATGCAATGTACAGTGAGCATTATTACCCCAAGGATGCAGAGCTTTCGGAAAACGGGTTTGTGGCGAATGATCCTGAGGGTTTTCGTGAGAGCATTTGCTGGGCGAGAAGCTTTGATTTGCCGATTTACATTACCGAGAATGGCACCGAAGACAGCCAGGATGACTTTAGACGCAAGTATTTGGTGGATCATATCCTGGCGATGTGGCGCGAGGTGAACCATAACGCACCGGTCAAAGGCTACTTCCATTGGAGTTTGGTGGACAATTTCGAATGGGCTCAAGGGTGGCAAAAGCGCTTTGGTTTGTGGGCATTGGATGTCAATACCCAGCAGCGCACCGCGCGCCAAAGTGCGAAGCTTTATGCAGAAATTTGCCGAACCAATAGTCTAAGCTCGGATGCCGTCGAACGTTTTGCGCCAGAACTGTATGAGCATGTGTTTGGTAAGGCTGAACTTAGTGATTCTTGAAGTCCGCTGAGGTTTATTCCTTTGGCGTGGTTCTGTAGATGTAAAGGTCAGGCCCAGTGTAGAGACGTTGCACTTTTTGTTTCAGAATGGTTGATTGCAGGTAATATTTGATTAACCGCATTTGACTGCTGAGGGTTTGCGGATTATCTTCTGCGGTGACTGACCAGATCAGCTCAGCGTCACGCTGTTTTTCATGGAAAAACTTTAATTCTTCATGATCGTTTTCATCCAAACCATCGAATCTTCTTAAATAGTATGAACTAAAAATAGCATATTCCTTTTCGGCTTTGCGTGAAAGGTCTTGAGTTGAATCTTTTGGAAAAAAGTTAGGCGCGAAAGGTGTATAGCCGTCATAGTAACAATCTTCTTTTCGAATACCATTTGATTCAAGATAAGAATGACCTGATAATCGTGTATCTCGGAGGTTTAGCCAAAGGGATTGGCTTGTCCCAGCAATTACGAGAAGCAAGAATGTTATGGCTAGGGTTGCTTGTGACAAACGGAATCCAAGGGTTGATTTGTTGGCAAGCTCTAATAAAGATTGCATACCGAAAGCTGCACAGAGTAGTAACCCGATGTAGATTGGTAGGGCCCAGCGTTCATGATAGATAGAGATAACTGAGATACAGAGCAGGAAGAAGGCACTAAAACTGATGATCCAGCTGACTTTTTGTTTCTTGCGAACAAAACTGTAGATGCCATAGATAGAAAAGGCGCTTAACAAGAACCCAGCGTTTGTAAAATAAAATTTTAGGTAGGCGAGTACACGCAAAGAGTAACTAAAACCTTCCTGACCTAAATGGCCTCCACTGGCTTCAAAAATAAGCGCGTCGATGACCGAGCGGAATCGCAGAAATAATAACGGTGCAATCATGAAAAGGGCTAGAATAAAACCAAACAAACATAAAATTCCCTTAAGCAAAAAAGCTTTGATATTGAATTTTTCACTTTGCTTTGCCTCACCCAAAAAGCGGAGGAGTACTGCCAGGGCAACCATATATAAGCTGATGATACCTGGATACTTATCTGCGGTACTCATGGCGCAGAAGAAGACCGCTAGTTATAGGTTTATCTCTTTACCCCCTTTGGCGTAACGGATTGAAAAAAGCAAAACGGTCATTATCCATAAGGTCAGGGGAATATCGGGGGTGGCAACGTGGGAATGCAACACAAAGGACGGAAAAAAACAGAAGAGGAGCGCGGCGATCCTGGAGAAATCAGGCTTAAACGCTTTTCCAATATAATACGCCACTATCGGGATCAAAGAGCCCAATAAGGCAACCACAGGTCTTCCAATCAGTGTAAAAGAAAAAAGGTTGGGGTAAAAAACCTCCCACATTGGGGCGTTGAAGCTGATTTTGCTAAACAGTCTCATCATCATCGCGGTGAAAAGCGTTTCAATTTGTGCTGGGCGATTGAAAGCTACATTTTGAAACCCAACCTTTGGCGAAAAATACAATGCAGAGTTGATTACGTTCTCTTCATCAGGATGAACCAACATCGGCTCGCCATACTTGATCCCTACAAGGCGAACAGCAAATGCAATAATAAAAATGAAAAAGAGGAATAAAATGGTTTTTTGAATGCTTTGCTGCTGTTGCGTTTTGTGCATGGTATTCTAGCCAGTTCCTTGTGACTTGATAAGCAATGGTTCAATTCTACCTTAGCTTTTGAAAGGCGCTGCTTATTCGTCGCTGGTTGGCACAAACCTTGCATATATACTGGCAGGTGTTTACTGAAGGAGTCAACCATGGCTAGTTTTATCGGAAAATTCTTCTTACAATTTCTCGAACCCTTGGCAATTGTGGGTTTGTTTTTGTTTATCAGTCTCTTTATCGTGCGTAGCAAAGCCAAAGGCGCACTCTTTTTTATGATAGTTGCCCTCATCATTGTGAGCTTGTTTGGCAACGTCTTCTTCTCAACCTGGCTAACCCGCTCGATGGAGTGGCGTTATATGCCGGTTAATGTCAGCACGACCAAAGCCGACGCGATTGTCCTTTTGGCGAAGGGCATGCATTCTGCTGAGACACCCCGTCTGCGGGTTGAAGTGGGTGAAGAAGCTGACCGCGTGCTATATGCCACTGCGCTTTTGCAGCGTGGCGCTGCTGAAGGTATTTTGGTGGTGGGAAGCGGAGTTGAGACAGTTGCTGCAAAACAGCTCTTGCTTGAACTAGGCGTGCCGGAACAAGCTATTTTCCTTAATCAAACCAACGACAATATCGTTGATATCGTAAGCAGCAGTGCTGGCGCTTTGAGCGTGGCAAAGGCTGAAAAGGTGCTTTTGGTCACCTCGGCGGTCGAAATGGATCGCATGCGCTTTGCTTTTGAGCAGAGTGGCTTGGAAGTCATACCCGCACCGTGTGACTATTCTGTGACCAAAGCTAACTGGGATGCCCTGACGTCTGCTGGTATCAAGGATATTGCCCTCAATTTGATGCCCAAGAGCGATGCCTTCGCGAAGACCGTGATGGTGTTGGGCGAGTATTTTTCGTTGGCTTTTTATCGTATAAAAGCCATCTTATAAATGGTTAACTCGCTGAACCTCTATCAGCGACAAAACTTCCGCATAAAGCCTGCCAGCTCAACAGGGATGGCAGGCTTTAGTTTAAGTCTGGGAACCAAAATCTGTGTTTTGACGTCCTATTGGCGGAAACACAGTTAAGTGACCAAAAGGAGTTAGAAATGAAATGGACTAAAATGATTTTGAGTTTGGTACTGGTCTTTAGCTTTTTGCTAAGTGCTTGTACACCAAAGATGGTGGAAACAATCGTTGATTACGCTCCACCTAAAGAAGGAGAATCTGAGGTGGATGACCAAAAAGATGTAGATAATAACCCGGAGGAAATAAAACCCATTGACCCTTCCCAGGTGACGATTGGCAACCAAGCCCACATCACCAACCCAGAAGCCTCCATGGAAGAGATTGAAAAATTGGCACAGGCGAATAATCAATTTGCGCTGGCGCTTTACAAGCAGTTGACCGATGAAAAGGGTAATCTGATTTACTCGCCCTATAGCATCTACCAAGCTTTGATGATGACCTATGCCGGTGCGCAAAGTGATACTGCCAAACAAATGATGGCAGCCCTCGGCGTTGAGGATAATGAAGCCGTACACAACCTTATGAACGCGCTGAACCTGACCCTGCAAAACACAAAAGCCCGGGATGTTGAAGGCTTCCAACCTTTGATCTTCAATATTGCCAACGCGCTTTGGATGCAAAGTGACTTCCAGTTTGAACAAAGTTTCCTGGATAAACTTTCCGCGAACTATGCGGCGGGTGTCAAGCTGGTTGATTTCAAACACCCCGAAGAGGTTCAAAAACTCATCAACCATTGGGTTGCATTGGAAACCAACGACAAGATTAAGATTATCGTTCCTGATGGCATGTTGAATGAAATGACCCGCATGGTACTTTCAAATGCTGTTTACTTCAAAGGCGCTTGGCGCAACCATTTTGATGCCAAAGATACTGCAAAAGCTCCCTTCACGCTCATGGATGGCACTAAGATTGATGTCGATATGATGGCTGCCAGCATGCAAACCGCAGGTATTGTGACCGATGCCTTTAGCGCTGTGGCACTGCCTTATGATGGCGGTAGTTATGCGATGGCTTTGGTGATGCCCAAGGATTTTGAAGCCTATCAAAAGGGATTGACCCCTGAAGTTTTGAACAAGCTCTTTGAAGACCTCAATATGAGCCATGCCATGGTTCACCTCAAGATGCCCAAGTTCAAAGCTGAAAGCACTTTTGACCTCGGTAAAAAGCTTCAAGAGATGGGTATGGGTGATGCCTTTGATGCCAGTAAAGCCGATTTCTCTGGCATGACCGGGAAGAAGGACCTGTATATCAGCGACGTCATCCACAAGGCTTTCATTGACGTCAATGAAGAGGGCACTGAAGCTGCCGCAGCCACGATCGTTGGCATGGCAACCACCAGTATGCCCGCCGAAGAGTTGACCATCAACCTGGATAATCCCTTCATCTATGTGATTTACAACACGCAGACGAACGCCATCGTCTTTATGGGCCACGTAGTCAACCCCTAATGAGCTGACTAAAAACACTGAGCCCCTGACACATCCAGGGGCTCAGTTTCTAGTAAGAACAAGAAGAACGGAGGAAAAGAATGAAATGTTCGCGATACTTATTGATAGGAACTTTGATCGTAAGTTTTTTATTGAGCGCCTGTAATCCAGTGGTTAAGATGGAAGAGGCAAAAGATGTCAAAGGGAACCTGGCTTATATAACAGACGCACAAGCCAGCGATGAAGATCTCGCCAAAATGGCATTAGCAAATAATCAGTTTGCCATGGCACTTTACCAGCTTTTGGGTGATGAAGAAAATAGGGTTTATTCACCCTATAGTATTTACCAGGCTTTGGTGATGACCTATGCCGGCGCGAAGGGTGAGACTGAAGCCGAGATGATGAAGGTCTTGGGCTTAAGTGACAATGAAGAAGCGCATCACCTGATGAATGCCCTGAATAAGGTTTTACAATACAAACCTGAGAACGGCGATGACACCATGCAGCCTTTGGTTTTTAATGTTGCCAACGCTTTGTGGGCTCAGAAGGACTACCATTTTGAGCAAGACTTCTTGGATAAGCTTTCTGCCAATTATGCCGCGGGTTTGAAGTTGGTAGACTTTAGCCAAGCGGAAGAAGCCCGTCAATTAATCAATACCTGGGTCGCTGCCCAAACCAATGACAAAATCAAAGATCTCATTGGTGAAGGACTGCTGAATGAAATGACCCGCTTGGTCTTGACCAACGCGGTATATTTTAAAGGCGCCTGGAGAAACGAATTCGAAGTCAGTCAAACCAAAAATGCACCTTTTAACACGCTTGATGGCTCACAAAAAGACGTTGACATGATGTCGGCAATTTTTGACGCCCACGCCTTGGTTAATGATGATGTCTCTGCCGCAGTCTTGCCCTATGTGGGGCATACCTATGCCATGGCACTCATTATGCCCAAAGATTTTGAGGCTTACCATAAGGCTTTGGATGCAGAAAAGTTTGGCGCATTGATCGAAGATTTGGAATGGCAAAATCCGCAACTTAGCCTAAAAATGCCCAAATTCAAAACTGAAAGCACCATAGATTTGAAGGGCCAGCTGAGTGCAATGGGCATGCCCTCCGCTTTTGATGGGTCTGCGGATTTTTCTGGCATGACTGCCAGCAAGGATTTGCTCATTAGCGATGTGGTTCATAAAGCCTTTATTGATGTCAATGAAGAGGGCACAGAAGCCGCTGCGGCTACCGCCGTTGTGGTTGAGGAAAAATCAATGCCTTCACCTGAGAAGTTGTCGATTACGTTTGATAAGCCTTTTATCTATGCTATTTACAATACGCAAACCAAGGCCATTGTCTTTATGGGGCATGTTGTTAACCCCTAAAAGTGAAAACGTTCTCCTCCTGAACGAATTGGATTTCAAATCCAAAAGCAACCCCCCAGGTTTTTCCTGGGGGGTTCGATTTTCTTAGTTTGTTTGGTTCAAGGATTATTCTTCGCCCACCAGATAGGCCATACTGACCGTCCCTGGTCCAACATGGCTGCCAACGACCGGGCTGACTTCGGAGCGAATGATTTCGATGGGATGGAGGCGTTTCACGGCATCCTCTTCCATGGAGACCATTTCATCAAAGCCGAGAGCATGGAACGGGGCAATTTTAACCGGTTTGCGTCCATCAATATCACGTTCGATAAGGTCAACCATGCGTTTAAGGGCTTTCTTCTGAGAGCGAACACTTTCAACTAGCTCGATTTTACCGCCACGAATCATGAAAATCGGTTTGAGGTCAAGGGCTGAACCTAAGAGGCGTTTGGCGGTGTTGATGCGTCCGCCGCGGTGCAGGTAGACCAAATCGTTAACGGTGAAATAGACGCCGATGCGGGTGTAAAGGTCGTCGGCCAAGGCTTTGAGTTCAGCCAGGCTCGCGCCTTTTTGAGCGCGCTTGGCAACTTCAATAACCATAAACGAAAGTGCCATTGAGACCAGTTGAGAGTCAACAATGAGAATGTTTTCGGGGTCACCCATCGCCTTTTTGGCTTGCATAGCAAAGTCGACTGTCGCACTAATGCCGCTTGTAATGCCCATGTACATGATATCGCGACCTTCGTCATGGTAAGGTTGAAACGCTTTGATAAACTGGCCCATCGGCACCGCGCTGGTTGTGGCAAGATCCGAACTTTGGGCGAGTTGGGTATAAAACTCATTGGCGGTGATATCCACGCCATCAAAGTAGGATTCGCCTTTGTAGTTCAGGGTCATAGGTAAAATGTCGATATCATATTTTTCTGCATACTCTTTGGGAAGATATGCGGAGGAGTCGGTAATAATTTTTACATTGCTCATAGTTGTCCTCACTTAATTATGGTAGAAGAAGTATAGCATAGTGACTCTGTGTATCACAATCCCGTGGGTAAGCTTTTTGATAGCGACAAACATTTATCATGGAATGTTGTTATTCAGGCAAACCGAACGATTTTTAGACATTCGTCAGTTTTTTATAGGCTATTGATAGCTTTTGAGAGGTCTTGATATGAACAAGTGACTAAGATGAACTGCGATACAATCATTGTGAAAGGACTTTTAGTCATGAAAGAAGAAAAAGAAACCTTTGAAGTAAATAAGGAACAAGCTGAAACGGAAAGCCCGACACTCAGTTTGCCGGAAAGTGAAGGTCAACTTCCTGAACTTGGCGTACACCCGAACCTTGCTACAAATAATGAGGCAGACGCTTTTGTCGTCCCTGAAGCAAAAACGGAACAAGCCATCCAGCACCCTTGGCTGCTTTTGCTTGTCGCACTGGTGCTGGCGCTTGGTGCTGACCTGCTGGTTTATGGTCAAAACCTCGGTAAGCAGTTTGCTATTGTGGTCAATGCCATCATGCTTGGGGCGTTGATTTTGAGCTGGGTGGAAAAGCGCAAGGTGCCCTGGCAATCCTGGCCGTTGATGGCAATGGTGTCGGTATCCTCTGTTTTAACCGTCTTTCGCTCAGAACCCTTTACGACTGCTGCGTTGGTCATTTTTGTGGCACTAGGGCTACCTGTGCTGTTAGCCTCTTTGCTGAGCGGGCAGTGGGCGGTGTACCGCTTGCGGGAATACATCAAGCGCTATTTTATACTGGGCGTGCATAGTTTTATTGGTCTGCCGCGAACCCTTTTTGATATGGGAAAAAACCGCAAACAAAATCATGGTGCAAAAAAACACCTCCAAACGGTTGGTGCGGTACTTTTGGGCTTATTGCTTGCCGTGCCACTTTTATTGCTCTTTGGCAAGTTGCTTTCTTCGGCAGACAGTCATTTTGCCAGTCAAATCCAAGTCTTTTTAAACTTCTTTATGTTTGAAAAAGTGGAGAACTTTTGGCCTCAGTTCTTTTTTATTCTGGTGCTGTTTTGGGGTTTTGCTGGCGTCCTGTACTATATGCTCGCCCAATCCTTCAGCATGGAAACCACTGAACCAGACAAGCCCATCATTCCGCCTTTCCTTTCAAATATTGCCGCCATGGTCACATTAGGGCTGGTGAACCTCTTGTTCCTGGTCTTTATCGTTGGTCAATGGGGATACTTCTTTGGTGGCTCTGCAAATATTGTGGAAACAGGTTTTACCTATTCGAAATATGCCACTAAAGGCTTTACGGAGTTGATGGTTGCGGCGAGCCTTGCCGCTATCGTCTATTACCTTTTTGCGTCCACCACCAAACGCGAAACCAAGGCTGAGAAAGTGGGCTTTTCGGTGATGGCAACCTTGTTGTTGGTACTGGTTGGATTGATGCTTGTTTCTTCCTTCCAGCGCCTGCTGCTTTATGAAACCGCTTATGGCTTTACCCGTAGCCGCTTGGTGGCACATATCTTTATGATTTTCCTTGGCGTGCTCCTCGTTGCTTTAGCAGTGATGGAAATCACTAAGAGCCTTAAACGATTGGGTGTGGTTTTGTTGCTGAGCGTTTTTCTGTTTGGCATTACTTTGACCGTGGTGAATGTGGATAAAACCGTTGCCCGGCTCAATATTGACCGCGCTCTGCACGCTTCGACTCTAAAGAAGGGACTTGATGGCGCCTACCTCTTTGAAAAACTGAGTGCGGATGCAAGTCTGGAAGTGTATGCCAATTATGCGAACCCGGAACTACCCGCGGATTTGCGTGATGATTTAGGAAAAGTGCTGGCATGCCGCGCCTTGAAAGCTGAAAGAACAGCTAAAAGTCTGGGTCAATGGCACACCTACCGCGTGCCCACCAAAGCTGAGGCTGACTTTTTTGAGCAACAACGTGACCAACTGCTTGAAAAATATCCACCCATCAAAGACGATTGTGGGTCGAGCTTTGAAATTAACGGTGAGACGGTGAGCTGCGTGAATAGATGTTCAAGTTACTTTGGGGATTAACAGGTAAAATAGACCCAAGAAAAGAAACAGAGGAAAACCATGGACGACGAATTGAACTATGAAACACAACCTAAACGCAAACACATTGCCCGTTATGGCAAGCAAAAACTGAGCGCTTTTTTTGACCCTTGCGGCTGTCTGGTGGGACTGGAACTGGATGATGATGTCCAGGAAAATCAAACCGGTATTGCGGCGATGATTGACCACACCTTGCTCAAACCGGATGCCACCGAGGAACAAATCGTGGCTTTATGTGATGAAGCCGCGGAATACAATTTTGGTGCGGTGTGTGTGAACAGCTATTGGGTTAATACCTGTGTCGAAATTTTGGAAGGTACGGATGTTCAAGTCGCGGCTGTGGTCGGCTTCCCGCTTGGGGCAATGAGCACTGAAGCCAAGGTTTTTGAGACCGAAGATGCCATTTTGCAAGGTGCCACCGAAATCGACATGGTGCTTAACATCGGCGAATTAAAAGCGGATGAATTGGCGAATGTGGCTGAGGATATTCGTCAGGTTGTGCGCGCTGCGCATGATTATGATGCGATTGTAAAGGTGATTATAGAAACCTGTCTGTTGACTGACGAACAAAAGGTCAAAGCCTGTTTGATTGCCAAGGCAATGGGTGCCGATTACGTGAAGACCTCCACCGGGTTTGCCGGTGGTGGTGCGACCATTGAAGATGTGCGCCTGATGCGCGCCGTGGTTGGGCCAGAAGTTGGCGTTAAAGCCTCGGGTGGTGTGCGCAGCCTGGCAGATGCCCAAGCGATGATCGAAGCCGGCGCAACCCGCATTGGCACCAGCAGCGGCATCAAGATTGTTAAAGAAGAACAAGCCTAAATTCCGGTGATTAAAAGCTAGAAGGCTGCTGATAGGCAGCCTTCTTTGATTCTAAAGTAAGAAAAACAGGTTAATACGTAAGGAAATTGATGAAAGTCTTGACACTTGTCTGTGGTTAGCATAAGATGACAGCACGCTTTTACTGAGCGAATAGATACACGAAATAAGCATCTTTAATAGGGGAAGGGATCTTGAAAACGCGGGATAGTTGTGTACGCTAACTGGGGATTATGAAAACTGTTTTTCTACAAAATGTCAGTACGCCTAGAGGGATAAAAAATGGGCTTAAAAAGTCCGCCTTACCCTAATAAATTGATGACAGGCATTCTCATTGCTTGCTGTGTGATTTTGCTGGCTGGATGCACGATGCCGCCTGTTTATTCATTTTCCGCAAGTAAGACACTAGCGCCGACAATGGTTGATGCGAAGCCCAGCGCAACGATTATCCCCACAAAAACGTCTCAACAAATCGCAAAATCGCCGACACCCCTGCCCAGTCCAACGCTTAGTCCGACACCAGATTTCCAAGCTTTGGAACGTCTGGATGCCATGGCTCGGTCTCTCTTTAGCCAAGAAACTGGGAAAGCACGATTAAATGAAGAATGGGAGTTACCTGATGGAACGACGGTAGAAACCATCAAAGAAGCCACTTTGGTTCTCATCCCACTGTTGCCGGATTTCTTTATTGATGCAATTAAAGAGCTCCAAATCATACCGGTTCCTGAAGGATTCAAGTTTCAGCTACACAGTATCCGTGATCTTATGATTGATGAATCCTACGGTGTTAAGTTGGGCATCGTTGCAAATACTTACAATCCCCGTCAGACTTTTGTCGCTGCATTGGTGATGGAAGTGTATGACCTTTCAGGAAACCGTTTGGAGTATGTGAGCATCAGTCCGGAACAAGGACACCTGGTGACTTTCTTGGGGACTAAGAATGAAATCTCCCCAAATAAGGTTGAAAATATTCTATTGGCTTTAAGACAACTGGCACATCACCAGGAAAAGTTTGGCGTATTTCATAAAGGGCTTGAATATGCTTATCTTAACTTACTGAATATGGGAAAAGGAGAGTACTTTTATCTCTACAAAGATAGTTTGAACAAATTCCGAGCTCCCATTCGGGCAAATGGAATCTGCGCTGTTGCTACAGGCATTTCAAGTTTGTTGTATGCTGAAAACCCCGAAGTTCCTACCGTTTTAGAAAGATGGCGTCATCAAGACCTTTACCACCAAGGACCCTTTAGTTCTCCGCGCTTATTGGTGGATGCTGCTATTGAATTCGGTCCCGAAGACTACCAGCGTTATGACTTGAGATGAGTTCAACGTGAGGACGCGTACCTCAATGTGAACGCTCACTTGTTTCCTACAGGCATAAAACCTTTAGAGGCGATTGCTGACGGCGTGACTGGCCCCAGTGATGTGGGCATTTTGCTATCCTTCTCATTTGATGAAGAACTTGTTTATTCCTCTGAAACATTCAATCATCTCTTAGAACAGATGCAAGGCTTTCGCTCGTCTTTACACGCGCAACCCCTTAATAAGGATCCGAAAACTTTTAGTGCGCATTATCAAAGCTTGCTGGATCCAAATACTATGAACTTCTCAAAACAAGTCTTTGATATCGAAGATTTAAGCCTATTTGAACAAGTCATTGAAAATGATTTAGTCTTACAGGACATCCTTGCTTTCGGAAACGCGATCAATAGCTATTCTGAAAAAGGGGGACTGTTTTTGAACGAATACCTAAAAAAGACTGATTGGTTTCACAATTATCTTAAGGTTTTCGAAGCTGATGAATCTCGGGTCGGGCGTTTGATAGATAGAGTGACATGCCGGCAAATTGTTGGCGAGCCGCTGCAATGTGTTGGCTTTGTTGTCTTGCTAACCGAGCTTTACCCCTCAATGGGCTTTCCTTATGTCGGCCGCGCATCGGCGGATATGGCTGGGAAGATCGTTCCAGATATTATGTTTGGCTTAGAGGGCGTTTTTGATACAAATTTTGGCGAATCATTTTTGGTTGGAAAATCACTACAAATCAGAGATTACAACGCTGGCGATACCTTTGTTCTGAAAGGTGAACCCGGGCACGTTGGTGTTGTTTTGGCCCGAATTGGAGAGACGCTCTTGGTTGCCGATTCGAACCGGCATTGGAATGGTAGAGTGCGTGTTTTTACTGTTAATCGTAACAATTTCGACGATGTTTTTGGGGAGAGAAAATACATCGTATTAAATAATCAATGGGTTAACGCGCTAAACTCCGAAGATCTTAAGATTGATGCTCATCAAGATTTTGCCTTGGATATGTTTATCTCCAGCGACAAATGAAAAAAATGGGATCCGTAGCTGATCCAAGATAAAGGTTTTTTCCCTATAATTTCACATATCCCGGCTGGCGATGACGTCCACGCCTGTTCCGGCAATATTTTGTAAGACAACATCACCCATGGTTACTGGGCATTGCACCTTGAGTTCACGTAAAACGGCAAGCACCTCTGCCATCTTGGCTTTGGGGATTTCGCTGGCGGTGTAGACGGGCAAAAGAGGATGCCTGCCACCGATGGCGCGGACTGTTGTGGCAAGCATGCGTTTAGGCGCTGTGGCTTCCTGGCGTCCGTAGCCCTCACCACGACGACAGCGATGCCCTAGAACTTTCACAACTTCATCACCTTCCATGCGCACAATCAAGCGGCAACCCATCGGGCAAGCAGTACAAATAAAGTTTTTCTCGTCCATCTAAGCCTCCGACTTTGCATAAATATCAAGCACTAATTCACCGGCAGTCATGACATCTTTAATCATCGAGGGGTTGAGCTTAACGCTCACCATCTCACCAGGCCGCGCGTAACGGTCCGAGCGGCGCACAATCGAATGGTTCTCAGAGCGCACCTCAAACCACACGTCTTCTTCAATGGGTTTGGTCACGCGGCATTGCAAGGTAATGTCTTCTTTTTCCAAGGCGCGTGGGTCTAGTGTTTGGGGCACCACATAGCGCACATTTTTCCCTGCTTTAACAGGAATGGCATTTGTGGACATTTCAAGATTATCACTGGCAAAACGGGCTGCACCCCGTCCAGCTTGGTCACCGGCTTCGGAAACATAATCCACCAAATCATAAACGTGAACCACATTTCCGGCGGCAAAGATGCCCGGCAGGTTGGTTTGGAAATTTTGGTCCACGGATGGTCCGCCGGTGATGGGGTCAAGCCGCACACCAGCTTTTTTGGAAAGCTCGTTTTCGGGGATGAGTCCTACGGAAAGCAGAAGCGTATCACAAGGAATAATGCGCTCGGTACCGGACACAAACTGCCAGCGCTCATCCACCGCCACCGCCTCGACCGCTTCAACCCGGTTTTTGCCGATGACGCGCTTGACGGTATGGCGCAGGTGCAGCGGCACATCCCAATCCTCGAGGCATTGCACATAGTTGCGCATGAGGCCTGAGAGGTAGTTTTGCACCTCGAGCACGCCTTCAACCTTGGCACCTTCGAGCGTCAAACGACGTGCCATAATCATGCCGATATCGCCTGAGCCAAGGATGACAAAACGCTTGCCGGGCATATAACCTTCCACATTGACCCAACGTTGGGCTGTGCCGGCGGTGAAAACACCGGATGGGCGCATGCCGGGAATGCGGATTTGGGGGCGCGTGCGTTCGCGGCAACCCATTGCCAAGACGACTGCCTTAGCATTTAGGTTAAAGTAACCGCGTGAAGCGCTTGAAAGCCAAAGCTCGCGCTTTGGGCTGATATCCATGACCATACTGTCGAGCATGAATTCAACGCCAACGGCCTGCGCTTCGTCAATAAAACGCTGGGCGAAAGCCGGCCCGGGCAGGTCTTCCTTGAAGGTGTGTAAGCCAAAACCGTTGTGGATGCATTGCAAAAGGATGCCTCCCGGTTCACGGTCACGTTCAATGACTAAAACCTTTTCCGCGCCAGCTTTTTTGGCTTGGATGGCACTGGCTAAGCCGGCTGGACCGGCACCGATAACAACAACATCGTATTGCGTTTTCATGACCCAGCCTCCTCAACAGTTTTTGTTTCGCGGAAAAGAAATTTTGAGCCTTCTCCACGTTTGGTAACTTCCAACTGAGAAATGCCCAATTCACGGGCTAATATTTTGGTAATCAGGGGTGAGTCGAAACCACCCTGACAGCGCCCTGTGCCTAGCCAGGTGCGGCGTTTGATGGCATCGTAAGTCGTGGCTGGGATAGGCGCATGAATTTCGCGCACGATTTCAGCTTCGGTGATGTCTTCGCAACGGCAAATAACTCTAGCATAGGCCGGGTCAATCTCACAGAGCTTTTGTCTTTCAGCATGGCTCAGGTTGCGGAAGCGTGGACGCGGTGGACGAATGGGATTCCAATCCGCTTTTTCCCTAAGCGTTTCTCCGGTTTCTTTGAGAATCTCCACAACATATTCAGCAATGGCGGGTGAAGAGGTTAAGCCGGGCGATTCGATTCCTGCTACATTAATTAAACCTTTAATATCTGCTGATGTCTCAATCATAAAGTCAGCCTTGTAATCGACCCCAGGGGTGCGGCAAGGCGCATTGCCCATGGCACGCAGACCGGCAAAGGTGGCAATCGTAAAACGTGGGTTGATGCTGGGGATCAGTTTTTGCGCGCCACTGACCACCTCTTCCATACCGGCGGTTGTTGTGCCGCTGTCTTCTTTGTCGGCAATCACCTGTGCGTTGGGGCCGGCAATGGTGTTGCCATGCACCGTGGTCGTCACCAGGATGCCTTTGCCTTTGGCGCTTGGCACTGGAAAGAGCACATTGTTAATCTGAACATCGGCTGAATCAAAGACGAAATATTCCCCACGCCTGGGGGTGATTTTAAAGTCCATGCCAATACCGGCACTGTGCATCACTTCGTCCGCAAAAAGCCCAGCCGCGTTGATGACCCAGCGCGCTTTAAACTCACCGCGATTGGTTTTTATGCCCCGGATGGTATTCTTTTCAAGAATAAAGCCCTCGAAAGCGGTGTCCAGCAAAACGGTCGCACCATTCATCACGGCGTTTTCAGCAACCGAAATGGTAGCTTGGAATGGGTCGACAATGCCGGACGTTCCCGCCCATAAAGCGCCAATGGCTAACGGGTTGATTTTGGGCTCACGTTTTTTGACCTCGGCGGCATCGAAAAGCGCCATGTCTGGCACGCCGTTTTTCTTACCCATCTCATACAGGGCTAAAAGGTTGGGCCATTCATCTTCTCCAACCGCAACCACCATGTCACCCGGGCGTTCAAAAGCGAAGCCCAGTTCTGCGGCGAGTTGATCCCACATGGCGTTGCCGCGCACGTTGAGCGTGGCTTTGAGCGAGCCGGGAACCGGGTCATAGCCGGCATGGATGATGGCAGTGTTGGCAGCAGATGCGCCCATGCAAAGATCGGCCTCCTTCTCGATGAGAAGCAGGTCCAGCTCATAGCGTGAGAGCCAGCGGGCAATCATGCACCCCACCACGCCACCGCCGATTAGAATGATGTCATAATCTTTTTTTGGCATAAGTCTCCAAGGCAAGTTCAGTTAACTTGTCTGCCCTAATTTTATGACAACTTGGTATTATTGTGTCATATCGGAGGCTCTTATGAAAAAATTCATTCTCGCCATTGATCAAGGTACCACCAGCAGCTGTTGCGCGCTGTTTGATAAGAACGCCAAGCTCGTGTCGATATTGCGCAAAGAGCATCGCCAAATCTTCCCCAAAGCAGGGTGGGTGGAGCACGACGCACTGGAAATTTGGAATAAACTGCTTGAAATTATTCCAGAATGTCTTCAAATGGCTGGTGCGCGCGTGGAAGAGATAGCCGCCATGGGAATCACCAACCAACGGGAAACAACCGTAGTTTGGGACAGGCATACCGGGCTGCCGATTTATAATGCCATCGTTTGGCAGGATACCCGTACCGCGGAGTTCATGACCGCTTTTGCCAAAGAGCATGGTGCGGAAACCTTGCAAAACACGTTGGGCTTACCTGCCAATCCATATTTTTCCGCCTCCAAATTGCATTGGATTTTAGAGCATGTGCCCAATGCGCGCGCGCGTGCTGAAGCCGGCGACTTGCTCTTTGGCACGATTGATACTTGGTTGATTTGGAAGCTCACAGCGGGACTGGATAAGCCTGGTGTGCATATCACCGATGTCAGCAACGCCTCGCGTACTTTTTTGATGAACATCCATACCCTGCAGTGGGACGAGTCGATGCTAAAAGCATTCAACATCCCTCGTCAGGTCTTGCCTGAAATCCGAACGTCGAGTGAAGTTTATGCGGAGGTCAACCATCCTGTGTTGAAAGGCGTGCCTATCTCCGGCGACCTGGGTGACCAACACGCAGCGCTTTTCGGTCAATGTTGTTTTGAGCCGGGTGAAGCCAAAAACACTTATGGTACGGGGTGTTTTATGCTTTTGAACACTGGCACCAAACCGATTTTTAGCCAAAACGGATTGCTTACGACGATGGCTTATCAGCTGCAAGGTCAACCAGCGGTTTACGCGCTTGAAGGCTCAGTCGCTATTGCCGGCGCGCTGGTGCAATGGCTGCGGGATAACCTGGGCATTATCAAGTCCTCAAAAGAGATTGAAGCTCTGGCAGGCAGTGTCGAGGACAATGGCGGGGTCTATTTTGTGCCGGCTTTTTCAGGACTTTTTGCGCCTTATTGGCGGTCGGACGCGAGGGGTGTCATCGCCGGCATGACCCGTTTTACCAAGGCAGGGCATATCGCCAGGGCGGCATTGGAAGCTACGGCCTATCAAACCGCAGATGTTTTTGCGGCGATGCGCAAGGATTCTGGCGTGACGCTGAGCACGCTCAAGGTGGATGGCGGCATGGTGCAAAACCGGCTCCTGATGCAGTTTCAGGCGGATATTCTGAATGTACCGGTGTTGCGACCGCGTTTGGATGAGACCACGGCACTTGGCGCAGCTTTCGCTGCAGGCTTGGCAGTCGGCTTCTGGGAAAACCTGGCGGAGCTCAAAAGCACCTGGCAGGCGCGGGAGCAATGGCTACCCCAGATGGAAGATGAAAAGCGTCTTACTTTGCTGGCTGAATGGCACAAAGCCATCACCCGCAGTTACGATTGGGTATAAAGGTTTTTAGGTCGCCTCATAACATCATCAGAAAACTTTACACGGTTGCCGTAAGCTTGTAAATATCCCTTGACTATTAGTTTAGCTGGCTTTATAGTTTAGTCCTCTTAACTATTAAGGACGATACTATGACTGAAGCATTATCAAAAGTACTCCATGCCTGGGCGGATTTTGCCACCCGGCAATCTATGGAAAACAATCGCAAGTTCATTCACGCCCAGGGCTATTCCTTTGCACAAATGAACAGTTTGTTTTTCATTCATCATCACAAACCTGTCACGGTCAACGCCTTGTCCTGCCATATGGGCATCAGTAAAGGCGGCGCATCGCAAATGATTGAACGTTTGGTGGAACTTGGGCTCGTCAATCGTGAGGAAGATCCCGAAGATCGACGCAGCAAAATCCTGACGCTTACTGACCAGGGCTTAGCCTTTGTCCACGCTGCCAAGAACGCGCGGCATGCCTGGATTGAACAGTTTTGTGAAACCATTCCGCAGGGTGAAGCGGAATCCATCGCGCCGGCTATCGAAAGACTGCTTGTGCATATGAAAAGATACAAAGAAATCGATCTAGAAACCGAGAAGTGAGTAAAAACCTATGTTGCGATTAAAAAGATTTTACATCCCGTATTGGTTCAACATCCTACTGGCTGCCCTGTTTGTGGTGGCTGTGGCATGGTCTAACCTGGCACTGCCTGATTACCTTTCACAAATTGTGAATACGGGTATACAAAAGAACGGTGTTGAAAGTGGCGTACCCGATGCTTTGCGAAAGGTGACCATGGACCACATGGCGTCCATGCTGTCTGCGGAAGCCATGTCCAGTGTCATGGATCATTACACCATAGTGGAACCTGAAAGCCCCGCAGCTGAGACTTTGATAAAGACCTATCCAAACCTGGATAACGAAGCCATTTATACGCTTAAGGAAACCTCTGCCAAGGACAAAGCCACCCTTGAAAGCACCCTCGCCAAACCGATGGTCATCGTTCAGGCTTTGAACCTGATTCAGAATGACCCCAAAAGTGCCAAACAGCTGCTTGGTGATGGTTTCCCCATCAATTTTGACCAGTTGCCTGAAGGAATGGACGTTACGCAGCTGCTCGCACAGTTGCCTGAAGCCCAACGTGAGGCGATGCGTGAAGGCATCAACAAACACCTTGATAGCCTCGAGGGCACCATCCTGAGCCAAATGAGCACCAGCGCGGTTGTGGATGAGTATAAGGCAATGGGCGTGGATATCACCAAAATGCAGAGTAATTACATCCTCAAAACCGGTGTTGTCATGATTGGCGTTTCGATTGTGGCGGTCATCAGCTCTATTTTGGTGAGCTTTTTTGCTGCCCGAACGTCCACTTCAGTGGCGCGGGATATGCGCTCTGCTATATTCACAAAAGTAGAAAGCTTCTCGAGTGCCGAGTTTGGCGACTTTTCCACCGCTTCGCTCATCACCCGCACGACCAATGACGTTGCCCAGGTGCAGATGGTGTCTTTTATGCTCATCCGCATGGCTTTTCAGGCACCACTGATGGGTGTGCTGGGCGTCATTCACGCCATCGATAAAAGCCCCAGCATGTGGTGGACAATCGCCCTTGCGGTGGCTATTCTCATCTTCTTGGTACTGCTTATCTTTACGTTGGTTACACCGCGGTTTAAGCGCATGCAGAAGCTCATTGACCGCCTCAACCTGATTATGCGCGAAAACCTCTCAGGTATGCTGGTGGTACGAGCCTTCAATAAACAGCGTTTTGAAGAAAACCGTTTCGACGGAGCCAACAAAGACCTGGCATCCAATATGCGCGGTATCGGGCGCACAATGTCCTTTATGATGCCCATCATGACCTTGGTGATGACTGGCGCGCAAGTGCTCATCATTTGGGTTGGCGCGCACCAGGTTGCTCAATCCAGCATGCAAGTTGGTGACCTGATGGCCTTTATGCAGTATGCCATGCAAATTTTGATGTCCTTCCTGAACCTTTCCATGCTCTTCGTCATTCTGCCCCGCGCGACTGTTTCCGGTCAGCGCATTGCCGAGGTGCTTGAGCGTGAAAACGTCATCCTGGATCCGGTAGAGCCCGTCAGCTTCCCCATGCCAACGAAAGGCGTTGTTGAGTTTCACGATGTTGACTTTGCCTATCCGGGTGCCGAAGAGGACGTTTTGCACGATGTCAGCTTTAAAGCCAAGCCGGGCCAGGTGACCGCGGTCATCGGGTCAACCGGTAGCGGAAAGTCCACCCTTATCAACCTCTTGCCAAGACTTTTTGATGTGAGTAAGGGCAAAATTACACTGGACGGCGTGGATATCCGTGATGTCAGTCAGAGGGAATTGCGCGAAAACATCAGTTACGCGCCGCAACGCGGGCTGCTCTTTAGCGGTACGGTGAAGTCCAACTTGTTGGTTGGGAAGCCTGACGCGACTGAAGAAGAAATGGTTTCCGCAGTCGAGGTGGCTCAGGCAGCAGATTTTGTCTTTGGCACGGAAGATGGCTTGAACAGTGAAATTGCCCAGGCGGGCATCAACCTATCGGGTGGCCAGAAGCAAAGGCTTTCAATCGCGCGGGCTTTGATAAAAGACAGCCCGGTTTACATTTTTGACGACAGCTTCTCAGCCCTGGACTTCAAGACTGATGCAGCGCTGCGCAAGGCTATTCGTCCACGCATCGCCGATAAGACGGTCTTCGTGGTAACCCAACGGGTGTCTACCGCGCGCAATTCAGACCAAATCCTGGTGCTTGATAATGGCCGTTTGGTGGGTGTGGGACATCATGATGAGCTGATCAAAACTTGCCAGACCTATCAAGAAATTGCTCAATCGCAATTAAGCGAGGAGGAGTTAGCATGAAACAGGAAAACAACATGACTGAAGAAAAGAAAAACCCCAATCCTTTCGCTTTTGCTTCCTCCAAACCGATTGAACCGGGAAAACCGGGTGGTCATGGTGGACCACGCCGGGGTGGACCCGGTGGTGCCGGCATGATGCCCGGCGAAAAGGCACGCAACTTCAAAGCCAGCATGGGGCGCTTGATTGCCTATATGGGCAAATATAAGTGGCTCATCTTTGTGGTTTTACTGGTTGCTGCTGGTTCGAGCGTCTTCTCTATCTTTGGGCCTAAGATTATGGGTAGTGCCACCACGGAGCTTTTTGCAGGCGTGATGCGCATTGTGCGTGGCGATCCCTTGGGCGTTGACTTTGCCAAAATCGGTAGCATTTTGCTACGAGTGATTGTGCTTTATAGCTTGGCGGCATTGTTTGGCTTGGTGCAGGGGCAAGTGATGTCGGTCATCTCGGCGGACATCATCTATCGCCTGCGCAATGAGCTTTCGGAAAAAATCCACCGTTTACCGCTCAGTTTTTATGACGGCGTCACCCAAGGTGAAGTGCTTTCGCGTGTGACCAATGATGTGGATACCATCGGTACCACGCTCAACCAAAGTCTCTCGCAAATCATTACTTCTGTCACCTCGGTGATTGGTGTGTTGGTGATGATGCTCACCATTAATGTGACCCTGACCTTGGTGGGTTTGACTGTGGTGCCTTTGACGCTAATTATGATTCGCCTGGTGGTCAGTCGTTCGCAGGGCTACTTCCGCAAACAGCAAGCCTATTTGGGCCATATCAACGGTCATGTTGAAGAAATGTATGGCGCGCATGTCGTTCTGAAGACCAATAACGGCGAACCCGCCAGCGTGGAGCATTTCGAAACGCTCAATAAAGAGTTTTATAACAGTGCCTGGCGCGCACAGTTCATCTCCAACATCATGATGCCTTTGATGCGCTTGTTTAGCAACCTCGGCTATGTGGCAGTGGCGATTGTTGGGGGCTATCTCATGGTGAATGGTCGGATCAATTTGGGCGATATTCAGGCTTTTATCCAGTACCTGAACTCATTTACCCACCCAATGATGAACATTGCTAACATCTCAAATGTGTTGCAACAAACTGCGGCGGCTTCTGAAAGGGTGTTTGAGTTCCTGGATGAAAATGAAGAGATTGCAGACCCGGAAAACCCGGTAGCTTTGGAAAAAGTGCAAGGGCATGTGGCGTTTAATGACATCTGTTTTGGCTATAACCCAGAAGAACCGGTGCTCAACAACTTCTCGCTGGACGTTAAGCCTGGGCAGCAAATTGCCATTGTTGGCCCAACCGGTGCGGGGAAGACCACCTTGGTCAAGCTTTTGATGCGTTTTTATGAGTTGGGTTGTGGGGACATCAAGATTGATGGCGTGGATATTCAAGATATGACCCGTGAGACACTGCGCTCAAAATTCTCGATGGTTTTGCAGGATACCTGGCTCTTTAATGGCTCGATTATGGAAAATATCCGCTATGGACGCCAGGATGCGACCGACGAAGAAGTCATGCAGGCGGCAGACATGGCGTATGCCGACCACTTTACCCGCACGCTGCCGGGTGGGTATGACTTTGAACTCAATGAAGATGCCAGCAATGTTTCTGCGGGACAAAAGCAGCTATTGACGATTGCCCGTGCGGTTTTGGCAGATGCGCCTATCCTGATTTTGGATGAGGCGACCAGCTCTGTGGACACGCGTACTGAAGTATTGATTCAAAAAGCGATGACCAAGCTGATGCACGGTCGCACCAGTTTTGTGATTGCCCACCGCCTTTCGACGATTAAGAACGCGGATCGCATTTTGGTTTTGCGGGATGGTAACATCGTCGAAATTGGCACGCATGATGAACTTCTTGACCGCCAGGGCTTTTATGCGGATTTGTATAACAGCCAGTTTGTGGCGCAGGAAGGGTAATTGGTTTTTGAAGTTTGGTTAAAGGCATGGCGGAGACGCCATGCC
>CAZUZM010000007.1:27558-34366 GCA_964624615.1 uncultured Anaerolineaceae bacterium | reverse complement strand
GATTGTGACAGGTGAGGACACCTGTCACCAGTTGAAAACAATGAACACTAGTAGCCTATACCTGGCGCGTGGCGTCTTCGCCATGCGCACACATTACCCGTTCGGCATGGTGTCCCCACCATGCCATCCTTGTACTTTGAAAACAGATTAAATTCCCCCGTTCGGTAAAGATCCCCTGACCTTTACCCTGGATACAGTCCAGCTGCAGTTACCGCTAAGAGCTAATGATTCGTTACGCGAAAAGTCTGGTCAGGGGACCAGACTTGAACGAGAAGAACTGGCGCGTGGCGGAGATGCCAGATAATCCTTAGCCCTCTCCAGGGAGAGAGTTGGGTGTGGGTCTTTTGCAAGGCAGTAGGATTGGGTGCTGCTTGCGTTCGCACGGTGAGGACACCGGCACGAACAGATAGATGGATTGACATTATCGGATAAAATAAAGATAAGAGAAAAAAATGACAGAAAAAATCAAACTCCTCCTCGTCGACGACCACGCCGTAGTGCGCCTTGGCTTGCGCAGCTACTTTTCCACCACTCCAGACATCGAAGTGATCGGTGAAGCCAGCAATGGTGAAGAAGCCATCACCAGGGTACAGGAACTTTCGCCCGAAGTTGTGCTCATGGACCTCTTGATGCCCGGTATGGACGGGGTTGAAGCCACGCGCCATATCAAAGCTATCAAGCCCAACACGCAAATCATCGTGCTAACCTCATATCATGAAGATGAAAACATTTTTCCCGCCATCCGAGCCGGTGCGCTTTCATATTTGCTCAAAGATATCGACCCCGACGACCTAAGTGATGCCATTCGACGGGCGGCCAAGGGCGAAGCTGTGCTGAACCCACATGTGGCAGCGCGTTTGATGCAAGAGGTGCGGGGTGGCCGCCGCGCAGAGGAATACAACCCGCTCAACGAACTCACCGACCGCGAAATGGAAGTCTTGCAGGAAATCGCCTCAGGCAAGTCGAATGCCGATATTGCTGCGTCTTTGTTCATCAGTGAAAAAACCGTCAAGACCCATATCACCAACATATTAGGCAAACTCCACCTCAGCGACCGCACCCAAGCCGCCGTTTTGGCATGGCAAAAAGGTGTGGTGAAGAGAGAGGAAGGATAGCCTCATTCGGTAAAGGTCCCCCGACCTTTACCCTGGACGCAGTCCAGTTACCCTTGATGCTCTGAGCCATTTTAGGAATGTATTCGCTTTGCGAAAAGTCTGGTCAAGGGACCAGACTTGAACAAAAATTTGGTTCGGTACGGCGTCTTGCACTACTATAAACCAATCCCCTCGGCGTCTCGCCAATTTATCCTTAGCCCTCTCCAGGGACTGCTTGCGTGCCGAGCCTCTTTTGCGAGGCGGAAGGGTTGGGTGTGGGTTTTTTGATGAGATATTAAGTGACGGTGTGTGGGTCTTTTGTAATATAGCATGGAAGGCATGACCTTCGCTGCTGTTCGTTTTTATTGGTGAATGATGAAAATGTTATAATTGTTGCACTTCGAATAGAGGAGAACGAGCAATGAAGATAACCAAAGAGATGAATAAGGCGCTGGCTAAGGCCAAGAAAACCAGTTACTGGGTTGATTATGAAGCCGATAAGGTGACGCACCCTTACACCCATCATGAAGCCGATCTTTCCGGCCCCGAACGGTCTTTGTATCTCTTTCTGAAGGAATGGTATCTTCGGCGGTGGGATGAGGACTATAAGCATTTACCGCTCGAACTTACCGATGAAGATAATGGCATGCTCCACCGGTTGTTTATGGCGCTCCGCCCTGACGATTATGAAGGGCTCATTGACGCTTAGGTTCAGCCTTTGGTCCTCATTGGCCAAGGAGAAAAGCGTAAGATGTTTTCCATGGGTTGTCTTTCTTTTGACATCTTAATCTTGACAGCGACTATACCCTTCGGTATACTAAAGACATGAGCAATCGACAGCGCATATTAGAAACAGCATTGGTGCTTTTTGCCAGCCATGGTTATGAGGCTACTGGTGTGCAGGAAATCTGTGACCAAGCTGAAATCACCAAGCCGACTCTTTACCACTACTTCAACAACAAGCAGGGTTTGCTGGAAAGTATCCTTGAAGAACGTTTCAAGCCTTTCCTTTCCCTTTTAGAGGCGGCTTGTCATTACCGGCGTGATCTTACGCTGAACTTACAAAGGGTTATCGAAGCCTATTTCCTTTTTGCTTCACGTGATTTGCAACTTTATCAATTGTTGTTATCCTTGCGCACCGCACCATCACGCAGTGAAAGCCGGTTGCTGATTAAGCCTTGGATAAAGGCACAGGAAGAGCCAATTATGGCGATGTTTAAGGCTGCTGAACGGGATCATGGCAACATGCGGGGGCGTTCACGTGCTTATATGATCAGTCTGCTGGGCATCATCAATGCTTACGTGCAACAAGCCCTTGAAGATCGACTGAGCCTCGACGATGAGTTGGCCCAAAGGGCACGCCATCAGTTCATGCACGGCATTTTCTCATAGCATATTTTTTTACTTACAGCACTATACCGAACGGTATATTTGGAGAGCAATGACTTCTATTAATCAAAACACGCGATTTTATCACATCTACCCTTTAGGTGCATGTGGCGCACCGCGCCATAATGACTTTCAAAGCGCGCCTGTTCCCCGATTAAGGCAAATGATCAACTGGTTAGACCATATCCAATCCATGGGTTTTAATGCCATCTATCTGGGTCCTGTATTTGAAAGCAACACCCACGGCTATGATACTGCCAACTATTATGAAGTCGACCGACGCCTGGGAATCAATGTCGATCTGAAAGACTTTGCAAAAGAATTGAAGAAACGCGACATGGCTTTGGTTCTGGACGGCGTTTTCAATCACGTGGGGCGTAACTTCTGGGCTTTTCGCGACATATTGACCAACCGTGAAAACGCGCCATGGCGCGATTGGTTCGCCGGCTTGCGCTTTGACCAAAGCAGCCCGTATGGCGATCCTTTTAGTTATGAGGCTTGGAATGGGCACTTTGACCTGGTAAAGCTAAACTTGGCGAATCCGGCCGTCAAAGAGCATCTCTTTAACGCCATCGCCATGTGGAAAGAGGCTTTCGAGATCGATGGCATCCGCCTGGACGCCGCAGATGCGCTCAGTTTCGACTTTATGCGTGAGCTGCGTGCTTTTTGCAACCAGCTTGACCCTGATTTATGGCTGATGGGCGAGGTCATTCATGGCGACTATCGCCGTTGGGCCAACCCAGAAAGCCTGCACGCAACGACCAATTATGAGCTTTATAAGAGTCTTTGGTCAGCACTCAATGATGGCAACTTTTTTGAACTGGCTCATAGTCTCAACCGTCAATTTGGGCCTGGTGGCCTTTATCGAGATCTCAAGACCCAATACAATTTTGTCGATAATCACGACGTGACGCGCATCATTAACCAACTGCGCGACCGTTCGCATCTGGGGCTGGCGCATTTATTGTTGTATTGTTCGCCGGGATTGCCCTCGGTTTATTATGGCAGCGAGTTCGGTTTTGAGGGCATCAAGCAAAGCAATGACTGGAATCTGCGTCCGCCGTTTGACTTGAACGGATTACAAGCAGGAGCAGCCTTGGACCTAAGAGCGCTTCTTGGACAACTGGCTAACTTGCACCAAAACGTATTAGCCTTGCGCGAAGGTGACTATCGCGAATGTCTGGTCAGCGCCAAACAATTCGCTTTTACCCGCCAAGCAGGTTCGGAAGTAGCGGTCATCGCCGCAAACAGCACGCCGGAGGTGGCAGAACTGGTTATACCTTTAAAAAGTTACGAGAACTGGCGCTTGGTAGATGCTTTGGATGAAAGCTTTGTGGCAACTGTCGGTGGGGATGGCATTTTGCATGTGCAGATTCCGGCGTATTGGGGGCGAGTGTTGGTTAACAAAATGGCATAACTTCTTTCTTCATCATCTCTAAATAAGTCGGTGATATACTTTTTTCATCTTAATCCAAAAGGGCTGTTCGGCAGCCAAAAGGCACCTAACCGCTCTTATTCAGGGAGTTGTAATGAAAAATAAAACACTGTCTTTATTCCTTTTATGCGTTCTTTTGTTCGTTTCCGCCTGCGGGAATCCTGCGAGCAAAGTGCCAATGAGCACGGCGTTACCCTCCGATTCAGAATCCGCTATAAAAGACGCGGAGGACACTAATGCTAAACCACCAGAGGAAGGTGAGATGATGAGTGAAGATGAGGCTTCTGAGATGGCGGATTTTGAACCTGAAGCCAGTATCATTTACGAAAACACGGTTGTTGAAACCATTGATAAACAACTTATTGGTTTGCCTATGGATGCCATTCGCGCGAAGGCCGATCTCATCATGGAAAAACCAATTGCTGATATTCAAACCGCTATCCAAAACGGCGGGTTGACTTATACCGAATTGACTGCTTTTTATTTGGACCGTATTAAAACCTTTGATAAAAGCCCCGAAGGTATCAACGCGGTGATTGAAATCAATCCCAATGCGATTGCCGAAGCGCAAAAGCTGGATGAAAACAAGACTCAGTCACCTAATCCCATTTACGGTATGCCGGTGCTCGTCAAAGATAATATCAACACCAAGGATATGCCCACCAGTGGCGGCACGGTGGCTTTCAAGGCTTTTCGACCCGCTGAAAACGCCGCTGTCATTGAAAACCTGGTCAAAAACAAAGCCATCATCTTGGGAAAGGCGAATCTTTCAGAGCTGGCGCACTTTTTTGACTACAACATGCCCATGGGTTACAGCGGCAGAATTGGCCAGACGCGCAATCCCTTTGGCCCAGGTATGATGTCGCCGATGGGTTCCAGTTCAGGCAGTGGTGCTGCGGTGGCAGCCAACTTTGCGCCCATCGCTTTGGGCACAGAAACCTCAGGATCGATTATGGCGCCATCTGCCGTGCATTCCATCGTTGGGTTTAGACCTACAAAAGATATGATTAGCACCGAAGGCGTGTTGCCGCTCTCATCTACCTTGGACGCGGTTGGCCCAATGGCGAAATCGGTTGCCGACGCGGTGGTACTTTTCAACGCCTCGGTGCAAGACCCCAATAACCAAATCGAGCTCACCGCACAAGCCGGTGATATTGCCAACAAAAGAATTGGTGTGCTAAAGGATGAAGAAAGTCCGGCTTTGGTTGAAGCCTTGAAAAAACTTGGTGCGATTCCGGTCGAGATTGACCTTAATCTGAACGCAGAATCGATGAACGATGAGTTCATTATGCTCCAGGATTTTGCCAAGGATTTTGCCGCCTATGCCCAAAAATACAACGCGCCAATCAAGTCGCTTGCCGACCTGGTGGCATACAACCAAGCGGACATGCCGCGACGTGCCAAGTACGGGCAGGGCATGGTTGAAGAAGCGGTTAAGGTGACGGACCTTGACAAAGAAAAAGTGCAAAAGATTGTCTCTGAAAGCCAAGCCTATATTCAAGGACTATTCAAAGTGCATCAGCTGGACGCCTTGGCATTTGTCAACAGCAATTTTGCCAATTTGCCCTGCATCACTGGCTATCCCGAGATCACCGTTCCCTTTGGGAAAAGCGACTGGGGTGACCCGAAAGGTGCGACTTTCTTTGGACTGGGTGGCGAGGATGCCAAGCTGGTAAACCTGGCATACGCTTTTGAGCAAGCAACCCAATCCCGGATGATTCCTGAACTTTACTTAAAGAACAAATAGCCAAGTGCATGAAAGACAAAAATGAAAACGAACCAAGCGCTTTATAGAATTCTAAGTGTCATATTGATATCGGCATTTATCGTCTCATGCGTGCCCGCCAAAGTAAACCACCCTAACCCTACAGAAAGTCAGGCTGGACTGGTGACCGAGACGGAGCTCAAATCCACTACGCCTGCCAATGAAACGCCTCAGACGACAGCGCTTCATAGCGTCACGCAAGCGCCAGCAACCGTTGGACAGGAGAGGAACACCGTTCATCCCATCGAGGAAGAGCATATGGTCATTGATAAGGAAAAAGAGGACGGCTATGTGGATAACATTATCGTGCTTATCGTCAAGCCTGAGGTCAAGGAGGATGAGGTGCTTGCTTGGTTCCCCGGTGAGGATGCCAGCATCGCTGGACGTTTTCCGGGGATTCATCAGCTGCAGGTACGCATCAAGCCGCGCAGTCGCCAGGAATTGAATGGACTGGCAGAAACCTTGATGGCAAAAGAGCAGGTGCTTTTTGCCCATCTGGATTTGGCGGTTTCAACGGGTGCAGCCATGCCTGAACTGACCGAAGAACCCATTGATCAGGCAACCGAGCTCCCACCTGAGGAACCGGTGGAAGAGCCGATAGAAGAACCGGCGGAAGAGCCGATGGAGGAAGAAGGCGGAGCATTTCCTCCTGAGCCCTCACAGGTGAAGCCTGAAAATGAATGGTGGTATGAGGTCATCAAGCTCAAGGAAGCGCAGGCAGCAATGCCCGAAAATCTGGTGAAGGTGGCGGTTGTGGATGACGGGTTTGATACCTTACATCCATATTTGAAACTGGCTTATGTCACCAAGGAAAATGAAGAAACCAGCTACCCCGAAAGCCATGGCACCCATGTCGCTGGCGTTGTGCAACAGATTTTGCCCAAGGCGCAGATTACGGTGGCAGATTCGTACCGTTTCCCTGGCAAAATGCCTATGGGTCACTACGCGACCTTGTGCCACCATCTCAAAATCCTGATGGATTTATTGGAAGCAGATGTCAAAGTGGTCAATTACTCGATGGGTGCGGATGTTGAAGAAGACCGCAAAATGCCCTGGCAAATTGAAATGTCTGGGATCAATTCGGTCTATATTTACCTGCTGAAACAACTGGGATACGATTTCATT